>CAMDLJ010000045.1 GCA_945901665.1 Bordetella parapertussis
GCTGGGCTTGCAGTTGCAGCGTTTTGAAAATGGCGAATCCGACCTTTTTTTGCCCTACAAAGCAGAACACGACAATTCTTTTGCGGTGATCCACGGCGGCACCCTGATGACGGTTTTGGACGTGGCCATGGCCAGCGCAGCGCGCAGTGTGGACCCGGACAAAGGGGTGTTGACCATTGAGATGAAAACCCTCTTCATGCAAGCCGTGCGCGGGGACTTATGGGCACAGGGCCGACTGCTGCACCGCACACAAAGGTTGGCCTTTGTGGAAGCCACCATTTTTGACACATCCCGGGCCCGTTGTGCCCATGCCACCGGCACCTTTCGCTACGTGGCGCGCAACCCATCCGGCCAAGCCGACACACCCATCGCCACCGACTGAACTCAGGAGACACCCATGACCATCAACCACCAATGGCAATTGGCACAACGCCCCAGCGGCGAAGCCAGCCCCGATAACTTTGCCTGGGTCAGCGCACCCATCCCCAGCCTGTTGGAGGGCCAAGTGCTGGTGCGGCACCATTTCCTGAGCCTGGACCCGTATATGCGTGGTCGCATGAATGACAGTAAAAGCTATGTCGCGCCCCAACCGCTCAACAGCGTGATGATTGGCGGCACCGTGGGCGAGGTGGTGGACAGCCGGCACGCCAAGTTTGCCCCCGGCGACCGCGTGGTTGGCATGGGCGGCTGGCAAGACTACAGCGTGGTCAACGCCGATGAGCCCGGTATTTTGCGCAAAGTTGACACCACCCATGTGCCCCTCAGCCACTATTTGGGTGCTGTGGGCATGCCTGGTGTGACCGCATGGCACGGCTTGGTGCGCATCATTGAACCCCAAGCCGGTCAAACCGTGACGGTGAGCGCGGCCAGCGGCGCGGTGGGCAGTGCCTTTGGGGCCTTGGCCAAAGCGCGCGGCTGCCGCGTGGTGGGCATCGCGGGCGGTGCCGACAAATGCAACTATGTCACCCAAGAACTTGGTTTTGATGCCTGCGTTGATTACAAACAGCACGCAGACTATTTATCCTTGTCCAAGGCCTTGAAGGCGGCATGCCCGAATGGCATTGATGGCCATTTTGAAAATGCCGGTGGCAAGGTGCTGGACGCGGTCATGTTGCGCATGAACGCCTTTGGCCGCATCGCGGTGTGCGGCATGATCGCTGGCTACGATGGCAACCCCATTCCCATGGTGAACCCTTCATTGATTTTGGTCAGCCGCCTCAAGGTGCAAGGCTTCATCGTGAGCGAGCACCCCGCTGATTGGCCCGTGGCACTCAAAGAATTGGGCACATTGGTCGGCAGTGGGCAATTCAGGCCGCGTGAAACCGTTTCCATGGGTTTGGACAGCGCACCCAAGGCTTTTTTAGGCTTGCTCAAAGGACATAACTTTGGCAAGCAATTGGTGCAACTGATTTAACCCCCAGCGCGCCAAAACCCTGGTACCGCGTCGGTCCAAGCCCAGCCAGTCGATCTGCATTGAAAGCACCCCAGCATGCCTGAATTGATCCTGCACCACTACCCGTTTTCTCCCTTTGCCGAAAAAATCCGTTTGATCCTGGGGCACAAAAAACTGCCATGGCACAGCGTGTTCATTCCCAACATGATGCCCAAGCCCGATGTGGTGGCCTTGACCGGTGGGCACCGGCGCACCCCTTTTTTGCAAATCGGCTCCGATATTTACTGCGACACTGCCTTGATTTGCGATGTGCTGGAACAACTCGCCCCCACGCCCAGCCTGTACCCACCGGCCCACAAAGGCTTGGTGCGCATCGTCGCCCAATGGGCCGATAGCCTGTTGTTTCCAGTGGCCATGGCCTATAACTTCAAGCCCGAAGCGGCGCAACGTTTTTTTGCCAACCAAGATCCCGCGCACGTGCAGGCGTTTGTGGCCGACCGCACCGCCATGCGGGGTGGGGCGGCGCGCATGCCTGCCAGCGATGCCGCAGCCATGTACAAAAGCTATTTGCGGCGCTTATCTCACATGCTCGAGGGCCAGCCATATTTGTTTGGCGATCAAGCCAGTTTGGCCGATTTTTCAGCGGTGCATCCCCTTTGGTTCACCACCCAAATGGTGCCCGTGGCGGCCGATATTTTGAACGCCACCCCCGATGTGCGCGCTTGGGTGGACCGCATGTTGGCCATAGGACACGGCGACAACACCGCCATGACCGCATCGGACGCCATCGCTGTGGCCCATTCGGCCAAGCCTGCAGCCCTCGATCCGGGCCAGTTTTTTCAGGATGAGCATGGCATTGCCTTGGGCAGCCAGGTGGTGATCCAAGCGGAGTCCTTTGGCACCGAACCCACTGCCGGTGAGTTGGTCGCCGCCACCCGCACCCGTTACACCGTTCGCCGCACCGACCCCCGGGCGGGCACGGTGCAGGTGCACTTTCCCCGCATTGGCTTTGTCATGAAAAGGGCGGATGCATGATCACCGAATTTGCCGGTAAAACAGCGGTGATCACCGGCGCCGGATCAGGTTTTGGCTTGGCATGCGCCCGCTTGGCGGCCAAGCTGGGCATGAACGTGGTGTTGGTGGATGTGCAAAAAGACGCACTCGATCAGGTGTGCTCAGAGATGCAGGCCCTGGGCACGCCCGCGATGGCGCGCCGCGTCGATGTGGCCCATGGCGCTCAAATGCAGGCCCTGGCCGACGATGTGTTGGCGCAATGGGGGGCACCCCACTTGGTGTTCAACAACGCGGGTGTCGCCGCTGGGGGCTTGGTGTGGGAAAACACCGAAGCCGATTGGGATTGGGTGCTGGGCGTCAACCTCAAAGGCGTGATGCACGGCGTGCGCTTGTTCACCCCCATGATGCTGCAAGCGGCCCAAGCCGACCCAACCTGGCGCGGGCACATTGTCAACACCGCCAGCATGGCGGGCTTGCTCACCCCGCCCAACATGGGTGTTTACAACGTCAGCAAACACGCCGTGGTGGCCCTGACCGAAACCTTGTACCAAGACTTGCAATTGGTCACCACCCAGGTCAGTGCCAGCGTGCTGTGCCCGTACTTTGTGCCCACCGGCATCAGCCTGAGCCAGCGCAACCGGCCCGCCCATTTGCCCCCAGACGCCATGACCGCCAGCCAGCGCATTGGTCAAGCCATGAGCGAAAAAGCGGTGGGCAGTGGCAAGGTGAGCGCCGAGGACGTGGCGCAAATGGTGTTTGACGCAGTGGCCGCTGATCGCTTCTATATCTTTAGCCACCCCAAGGCCTTGGGCAATGTGCGCTTGCGGGTGGATGCCATCTTGAACGGCGACAACCCGCCCGACCCGTTTGCCGAGCGCCCTGAAATCGGCACGCAACTGCGCCAAGCCTTGCAGCGCTAGAAGGGGCAGGGCTGGCCACATCCGATGTGGCACACTTTTGCGCTTTGCGCGCTAGACAGGCACGATGAAACAAATTTTGAACCAGTTGGCCGCCGACATTCAGGCCCGGCCAGAGCAAATCAGCGCCGCGGTGGCGCTGCTCGATGAAGGTGCCACGGTGCCTTTTATCGCCCGCTACCGCAAAGAGGCCACGGGCGGATTGGACGATATCCAGCTGCGCGAATTGGCCCAGCGCTTGGAATACATGCGCGAGTTGGCGCAACGCCGCGAAGTGGTGCGCAAAGCCATTAAAGAACAAGGCAAGCTCAGCCCCGAATTGGACGCCGCCATCGAATTGGCCAGCACCAAGCAAGCGCTGGAAGACCTGTATTTGCCTTACAAACTCAAGCGCCGCACCAAAGGCCAAATGGCCCGCGAGGCCGGTCTGGACCTTTTGGCCGATGCCTTATGGGCCGATCCTGGGCTGAGCCCGACCGAACAGGCCCAGGCCCATGTGCGCCCCGCAGGGACACCTGAGGGCACGGACTTTTCCAGCGTGGCGGCGGTGCTCGATGGGGTGCGCGACTTGCTCAGCGAGCGTTGGGCCGAAGACCCCCAGCTGGTGCAAGCCATGCGCGAATGGCTCTGGACTGAAGGCTTGTTGCGCAGCCAATTGGCGGCAGGCAAGGACGAACAAAACCCCGACGTGGCCAAGTTTCGCGATTATTTTGCATACGATGAACCCATCAACCGGGTTCCGTCGCACCGAGCCTTGGCCGTTTTGCGGGGCCGCGCTTTGGAAGTGCTGGACATGAAATTGGTTCAACCCATCGAGCCCGAGCCCGGCCTACCCAGCCTGGCCGAGGGCAAATTGGCCATGCACCTGGGTTGGAGCCATGCGGGGCGACCCGCCGATGACTTGCTGCGCAAATGCGTGGCCTGGACCTGGCGGGTCAAGCTCAGCATGTCGATTGAGCGTGACCTCTTTGGCCGCTTGCGCGAGCAATCGGAAAAAGTGGCCATCAAGGTGTTTGCCGACAACCTGCGCGACTTGTTGCTGGCGGCCCCTGCAGGGCCCAAGGTGGTGATGGGCTTGGACCCGGGGATCCGCACCGGCGTCAAAGTGGCGGTGGTGGACACCACCGGCAAACTGGTGGAAACCGCCACCGTCTACCCCCACGAGCCGCGCAAAGACTGGGATGGATCACTGTATGCATTGGCCAAGCTGTGTGAGAAACACAGCGTGAACCTGATCGCCATTGGCAACGGCACGGCCAGCCGCGAAACCGACAAATTGGCCGGCGAACTCATCAAAATCATGGCCAAACACGACGCGGCCCAACCCATGGTCAAAGTGGTGGTCAGCGAAGCCGGCGCTTCGGTGTACAGCGCCAGCGAATACGCCAGCGCCGAAATGCCCGATGTGGATGTCAGCCTGCGAGGCGCGGCCAGCATTGCGCGGCGGCTGCAAGACCCCCTGGCCGAACTGGTCAAGATCGATCCCAAATCGATTGGCGTGGGCCAGTACCAGCACGATGTCAGCCCCTCCGAGTTGGCCCGCAGCTTGGACGCTGTGGTGGAAGATTGCGTCAATGCGGTGGGCGTGGACCTCAATACCGCCAGCGTACCCCTGCTCACCCGCGTGTCGGGTTTGAGCCCCACAACGGCCAAATCGGTGGTGCGTTGGCGCGAAGCCAATGGCGCTTTTGTCAACCGCCACCAGTTGCTCAAAGTCACGGGCTTGGGTGCCAAAACCTTCGAGCAGAGCGCGGGCTTTTTGCGCATCCGAGGCGGCGACAACCCGCTGGACATGACGGCCGTGCACCCCGAGACCTACCCGGTGGTCGAGCGCATCATGGGCCACACGGGCAAACCTGTGGCCGAGTTGATGGGGCGCGCTGACATGCTCAAAACCTTGAAGCCCGAGTTGTTTGCCAACGACACCGTGGGCGTCATCACGGTCAAGGACATATTGATCGAGTTGGAAAAACCCGGCCGCGACCCGCGCCCGGATTTCAAAGTCGCCAAGCTGCAAGACGGGGTGGAAGACCTCAAAGACCTCAAAGTGGGCATGTTGCTGGAAGGCACGATCAGCAATGTGGCCGCATTTGGAGCGTTTGTCGACCTGGGCGTGCACCAAGACGGCTTGATCCATGTCAGCCAGCTGAGCCACAAGTTCATCACGGACGCGCGCGAAGTGGTGAAAACGGGGGATATCGTCAAAGTGAAAGTGCTGGAGGTGGACGTGGCGCGCAAGCGCATCAGCCTGAGCATGAAACTCGACGCGACCCCCGCGCGCCCAGAGGGCACCCAGGCCGCTCGCCATGACAACCGCTATGAACACGCAGGCCGAGACCAGCGCCAACGCGCTGGGGGCAGCTTCAGCAGTGGCAACAACGCACCACCACAAGCGGCTGCAGGCTCGGCAATGGCGAGTGCCTTTGCCAAGTTGCAGGGTTTGAAGAAGTAATCACCACGCTAGTGCCATGAAAGCCCTGCACATCTATGCCGGCCCCCAAGCCCTGGCCCACATCCGCGCCAATGGTTTGGCACCTTCGCACATCCGCGTGATCCCAGGCGCCGCAGGCGGGCCCAAGGGCTTGATCTTGGGTCCCATCGACCGCTTTTTGTTTGGCCAGTGGCTGCCCCAAAGCCAGCAGCCCATCGATTTGGTGGGGGCCTCCATTGGTGCCTGGCGCATGGCCACAGCGTGTTTGGACCAGCCCGTGGCCGGTCTTGAGCGGCTCGAGCACGATTACATCCACCAGCACTATGCAGTGCCGCCTGGGCAAAAGCGGCCCAGCGCCCAACAGGTGAGTGATGCTTTTGGCGACAGTTTGCAATCCTTTTATGGCGCGCGCATGGGCGAGGTGCTGAACCACCCGCGCTATCGGCTGCATGTGGTCACCTCGCGGGGCAAACACATCCTGCACCGCGAGCACCCTTGGCTCACGCCCTTGGGCTATGCCGGGGCCTACCTGTGCAATGCGGTGCACCGCAAAGCCATGGGCCTGTGGTTGGAGCGGGTGGTGTTCTCCAGTCGGGGCGAGATGCCGTTTGCGGTGGGCGACTATGCCACCCAACAGGTTGCTTTGACCGAGCGCAATTTTTTGCCTGCCGTGCAAGCGAGTTGCTCGATTCCGTTTGTGCTGCAAGCCGTGCACGACATCCCCCATGCACCCTCCGGCGCGTATTGGGACGGCGGCATCACCGACTACCACTTGCACCTGAACTACAAGGGTTTGGTGCTGTACCCGCACTTTCAACGGGCCGTGGTGCCCGGTTGGCTGGACAAAGCCCTGAAGTGGCGGCACAAAGCCACGCCATTTTTGGACCACACCATTGTCTTGGCCCCCAACCCCGAATGGGTCAAAACCTTGCCCAATGGCAAATTGCCCGACCGCAGCGACTTCACCACCTACGCCAGTGACTTGGCAGGGCGGGTGCGGGTGTGGACCCAGGCGGTGCGGGCCAGTGAGCAATTGGCCGATGAGTTGGCCCAGTGGTGCGCATCGCCCGACCCGGGCCGGGTTCAAGCCCTCGCATAAGGCGTGTCAGTCAAACACATGCCAATCGCCGCGTCGCTGCGCCCCTCGCGATGCCGCGGCATGGCAGCTCCCCTGGATGGCCACGCTCACATGGCGGCTTCGAGCATCTCGCGGTAATCGCTCGCGCTGGCCAAGCGGGGGTTGGTTTTGTGGCAATGGTCGGCCATGGCCCCTTCAATGATTTTGTCAAACCACGCCCGCTCTACGCCCATGGCGGCCAATCCTGAGGGCAGCCCCAAGCGCGCATTCATGGCGGTGATGGCTTGGGCCACGGCTTGGGCAGCTGGCGCTGCCCCGGTGATGGCGCCCAAGCCCATGGCGTAGGCCATGCGCTCCATGCGGCGCTCTTGTTGGACCGAAGGGGCCGCCGCATTGAAGCGCACCACCGCCGGCAAAAACATGGCGTTCAAGGTGCCGTGGTGCAGGCGCGGGTTCACGCCCCCCAGGCTGTGGCTCAAGCTGTGCACACAGCCCAGACCCTTTTGAAAGGCCATGGCCCCTTGCATGGAGGCGCTCATCATGTTCAAGCGCGCATCGCGGTCTTGTCCGTTTTCGGTGGCGCGTTCGATGTGGGCCCAGCCCCGGGTCAAACCATCCAGCGCAATGCCATCGGCGGGCGGGTTGAAAGGGGCGGCCATGAAGGTTTCCATGCAATGGGCCACGGCATCCATGCCGGTGGCCGCCGTCAAGCCAGGAGGCAAACCCAAGGTCAGGGTGGGGTCGAGCAAGGCGGCCTTGGGCATCAGGTGCCAACTGTGAAAGCCGAGTTTGCGGCCATCGTCGACGATCACAATCGCCCCGCGCGCCACCTCGCTGCCCGTGCCCGCCGTGGTGGGCACCGCAATCAAGGGGGCGACGCGTTCGCTGATGCGCGGCGAGCCGCCTTCGATGGTGGCGTAATGTTTCAAGGGCCCGGGGTGGGTGGCGGCAATGGCCACGCCTTTGGCGCAGTCGATGGCCGAGCCTCCGCCAAAGGCCACCAGGCCATCGCACGCGTGTTTTTGGTACAAGGCGGCTGCGGCCCGCACCGCCGCTTCGGTCGGGTTGGACGGGGTTTGGTCAAACACCACGGTGTCGTGGCCCAAGACCGCCAGGGCCATGTCGAGCAAGCCTGCGGCCTTGACACCCGCGTCTGTGACGATCAGGGGCTTGAGAATATGGGCTTTTTCGCATTCGGCTTTGAGTTGTTGTAAAGCGCCGTAGGCGATTTGAATGTTGGTGAGGTAAATGATGTGGGACATGGTGGCTTCTGTCATGGGGTTGGGGCTGGCAGTCCAGCGCTGAGGGAACGACTATAGCCAACCGCGCTTGTCATAAACTGCCGACTTTCCCCTATGGCTGGGGCCTGGACCCTGGAAAGTGCGCATGAAAAAAGATGATTTCCGATTTGTTCACCGCCTGCGCGTGCGCTGGTCCGAGGTGGACATGCAACAAATCGTGTTCAACGCCCATTACGCCATGTACCTGGACACGGCCATCTGCGACTACTGGCGGCATTTGGCCTTGCCTTATGAAGACACGATGCGCGCGCTCAACGGGGATATTTTTCTGAAAAAAACCACCGTGGAGTTCCATGCCTCGGCACGCTACGACGATGCGCTGGCGGTGGGCTTGCGCTGCGCACGGGTGGGGCGTTCGTCGATGGTGTTTGAAGGCGGGGTGTTTTTGGGTGAGCAGTTGCTGACCCAAGGCGAGATGGTCTATGTGTTTGCCAACCCCCAGACCCACACCTCGTTGACCGTGCCCGACCCGTTGCGCCACTGTTTGGAGGCGTATGAACGCGGCGAACCGATCACGCGTTTGCAATGCGGCGATTGGGCGCAGCTGGAACCCCTGGCCGGCCCATTGCGCAAAGAAGTGTTTGTCCAAGAGCAAGGCATTGACCCAGCGCTCGAGTGGGACCCCGCAGACGCCCATTGCGTGCATGCGGTGCTCTGCAACCACCTGGGTGTTGCAGTGGCCACCGGTCGCTTATTGCCAAGCCATCAGGGCGTGTCAAAAATTGGGCGCATGGCCGTGCTGCGCCGCTTGCGCGAAACCGGCTTGGGCCGCCAGGTGTTATTGGCTTTGGTGGCCCAGGCCCGACAGCGCGGTGACGCACAGGTGCTGCTGCACGCCCAGCAAAGTGCCCAGGGCTTTTACGACCGACTGGGGTTTATGCCCCAAGGCGAGCCCTTTGAGGAAGCGGGCATTGGCCACATGGCCATGGTCTTGAACCTCTGAGCCTGACAGGATGCTGCGGCCACTGAGCGCAAAGCGCGGTCACTCTGAAGACCAAAGACAAGGTGGTCTGCGACAAGGATGGACTTGTCCAAACCCAGATCAAATATCGTCGCGCAAGGGATAGGGCAGGGGCAAAAGTTGCAGCAGCGGCCCATCGGGCGCGCCCAAATGCAGCGCCGTGGCATCGGCTGCCGCAGTTTGCAAACAGGCAATGGCCACGCCACCGGTGTCACCGTTGGTGGCCGCTTGGGCGATGGTGCCGCAGTCTTGGCGCGTGTCGTGGGCCGAAAAAACAGCTTGTCCCACTTGCATGGGCGGCCCCGACAGGATGAAGGCCCGGCGCTTGATGGCCCCCCTGAACTGGCTGCGCGCCACCACCTCTTGACCGGGGTAGCAACCCTTTTTAAAACTCACCCCGTCAATGGACTCGTGGTTGAGCATTTGGGGGACAAAAGCTTCCACCGTGGCGGCTTGAACATCGGCCACACCCGCCATCACCTCGCCCCACAACCAAGCGTCTAGGCTCAATGACGCTGGATGGGTGGGGCTGACTGGGCTTTCTCCCGCCGGGGCCAGCCACAAAGCCCGCGCTTGACCGGCTGCGGGGTACATGCCCATGGCGGTGCCGCCCAAAAGGCCATGCTTTTTCCAAGTCGGGGGCAGGGGACCGCCCACCAAGCCCCACACAGCGAACTCTTCACTGGCGTCGCGCAAACGGGCTTTGGCTCGCAAAACAAACATCGACAGGCGTTTGCACACCGCGGCCAGCACATCGCGGCGGCACACCAGCCAAACGGTGTCGGGGGCGTGGACATTTGCCACAAAAGTGGCTTGCATGCGCCCTTTGGCATTGCAAAACGAGCTGAACCGCACGCCATCGGCAGGCAGCAAAGCCAGATCATGGGTGAGTTGGTTTTGCAAAAAAGAAACCGCATCGCTGCCGTTCACCTCGATCACACCCAAATGGGGCAATGGGCAGGCACCTTGAAAATTGACCGGGGGCAAGGGGTTGTGGGGGCGGGTGTTTGTCATGGGCTGAATTATCATCGTGGGCTCATTTCCTTTGAAAGCCCAAGCCTTGCGCAATACATGGGGCAGATGGCTGCTCATCACCGTGCTCTTTTTGTCGCTGTGCCTGGCCACGGTGGCGGGATGGGTGTTGCGCGATTTGCCCCTGGCCCGCGAGGTGGTGGAGCTGACCATTGAGCCTGGCACGACCGTGCGCGGCATCGCTCAACTCACTGTTGACAGCGGCGTCGAGGTCAATCCCACCCTGTTGTATTGGTTCATGCGCCTGAGTGGTCAGTCGCGTTTACTGCGCGCTGGCAGTTATGAGATCAAGGCTGGTGAATCGTCTTGGGATTTGCTTCAAAAAATCAGCCGCGGTCAAGAGTCCTTGCAAACCCTGGTGCTCGTCGAAGGCTGGACATTTCGCCAATTTCGAGCCGCCTTGGACCGTTCTGAGCATTTGCAACACCTGACCCGAGGCCAAACCGATGAGGCCATCATGGCCCAATTGGGTCGCTCGGGCCAAGCGGCAGAAGGTCGGTTTTTTCCAGACACCTACACCCACGGCAAAGGCGACTCAGACCTGCGCATCATGCACCGCGCCATGAAGGCCATGGACCGCCAATTGGCCAATATTTGGCAAGCCCGCGCCGAACGCATCGAGTTGACTAACGCCGAGCAAGCCCTGATTTTGGCCAGCATCGTGGAAAAAGAAACCGGCAAAGCCAGCGACCGGCGCATGATTTCCAGCGTGTTTCACAACCGCCTGCGCGTGGGCATGCCTTTGCAAACCGATCCCACGGTGATTTATGGCATGGGTGAGGCTTTTGATGGCAATTTGCGCCGACGTGACTTGCAAACCGATCACCCTTGGAACACCTATACCCGCAAGGGCCTGCCCCCCACGCCCATTGCCATGCCCGGCAAAGCGGCATTGTTGGCCGCTGTGCAACCCGAGCGCAGCGATGCTTTTTACTTTGTGGCCCGGGGGGACGGCAGCAGCGCGTTCAGTAAAAATTTGGACGACCACAATGCCGCCGTTGACCGCTACCAACGCCGGCGCAATGCGGGCGGCACCACGCCCTGACGGGGCATGGACAAGGCACAATCCAACCATGAGCAAGGGCGTTTTCATCAGTTTTGAAGGGGTGGACGGGGCGGGCAAGTCCACCCACATCCAAGGCCTGGCCGACACCTTTCGTCAACAGGGCCGATCTGTCACCCTGACGCGCGAACCGGGCGGCACCCCATTGGCCGAAAAACTGCGCCAGTTGGTGTTGAACGACGCCATGGACCCGCTCACCGAGGCCTTGCTGATGTTTGCCGCTCGGCGCAGCCACATCCAAGAAGTCATCCTGCCCGCCTTGGCACAGGGCCAGGTGGTGTTGTGCGACCGCTTCACCGACGCCACCTTTGCCTATCAAGGCCATGGGCGCGGCTTTGATCTGAACGTGTTGTCGCAATTGGAGCAATGGGTGCAAGGGAAAGACAGCGGTGAGTTGCTGCAACCCGATATGACCCTGTGGTTTGCCCTGGACCCGGCCATTGCTGCCGAGCGCTTGGCCGATGCACGTGTGCCCGATCGTTTTGAATCCCAGCCCCTGGCCTTTTTTGCCCAGGTGCATGCCGGCTACCAAGCCCGCGCCCAATCTGCGCCGGGGCGCATGGTGCGCATCGATGCGGCCCAATCCCGCCACCAGGTCTGGCAGCAATTGACCCAGGCCTTGGTGCGCCGCGGTTGGTTGTCCATCATGGTGCCGACGCCCCCGTCCATTCACACGCCATGAGTGATTCCCCCCCCAGTCCAGCGCCTGCTCCCTGGTTGGCCCCGGCCTTGCGAAGCCTGCTGAACCAGCGCGGACATGCTTGGTTGCTGTCAGGCCCGTCTGGACTGGGCCAATACACCCTGGCATTGGAACTGGCCCGAGCTTGGTTGTGCTTACAACCCACCGAGGAGGGCGCCTGCGGGCATTGCGCCAGTTGCCGCAACATGGATCTGCGCACCCACGCCGACCTGCGCTTGCTGATGCCAGAGACCCAGATGTTGGACAAGGGCTGGCCCCTGCACGAGAAAGCCCAAAAAGAGATTGACGAAAAAGACCGCAAACCCAGCCGCGAAATTCGGGTGGACGCCGCCCGGGACATGGTGGCCTTCAGCCAAACCACCCGCTCCGGTGGCCGCCACAAAGTCGTGATGATTTACCCCGCCGAGCGGATGAACCACATCACCGCCAACACCATCTTGAAAACCCT
>CAMDLJ010000046.1 GCA_945901665.1 Bordetella parapertussis
GACTGGAGGAGGCCTGCATACCCCGAGATGGCGGTTTACGAGGGTGGGCCCACCCGAAGCACACAACAACGCAACTTAGAAACCGACACGAGCGGGTGTGCGGGCCGACGACATTGGAGCGAAGCGACTGGAGGAGGCCTGCATACCCCGAGATGGCGGTTTCGAGGGGGAGTTCTGCACAACGCAACGCAAAAAAAACGGCCCGAAGGCCGTTTTTGAAAGCGTGCGAAATTCAGTCCGCTTGCTTGCGCAAAAAGGCTGGAATCTCGTAGTCGTCCATGCCACCAGAGGACATCGCATCCACCTTGGCTGCGGCATGCGTGCGGTTGGTGCGCCACACGCTGGGCACGGCCATACCGGTGTAGTCGGGCACCCCCACACCTGCACTCACCGTGCTGGCTTGGGTGTTCACCTGGGTCGGTTGGGCCTCGGCGGGGCTGGGGTAAGCCATGCCATCGGTGCCGTTGCGCAACACCTGCAGCGGTGGGGCAGCACGGCGACCCGACTGGGCCAAGCCCGTGGCCACCACAGTGACGCGAATTTCATCGCCCAACTCGTCGTCATACGCGGTGCCGTAAATCACATGCGCATCGGCCGATGCACTGGCGCGGATGGTGTTCATCGCTTCGCGCGACTCCGCCAGCTTCAAGCCACCCTTGGCCGCGGTGATCAGCACCAACACGCCTTTGGCACCCGACATGTCCACACCCTCCAGCAGCGGACACGCCACCGCTTGCTCGGCGGCGATGCGCGCGCGATCGGGGCCACTGGCTTTGGCCGTGCCCATCATGGCTTTGCCATGCTCGCTCATCACGGTGCGCACGTCTTCAAAGTCCACGTTGACCAAGGCTTCCACGTTGATGATCTCGGCGATTCCGCCCACCGAGTTTTTCAGCACGTCGTTGGCAAAGGCAAACGCCTGGTCTTGCGTGACCTCTTCGCCCAACACCTGCTGCAGCTTTTCGTTCAAGACCACAATCAAGGAGTCCACATTGGCTTCCAGTTCCGACAAACCGGCCTCGGCATTCGTCAGGCGTCGGCCACCCTCCCACTCAAAGGGTTTGGTCACCACACCCACGGTCAAGATGTTCATCTCGCGGGCGATGCGCGCCACCACAGGTGCTGCACCCGTGCCGGTGCCGCCACCCATGCCTGCGGTGATGAACAACATGTGCGCGCCTTCCAGTGCCGCGCGGATGTCTTCTTCAGCGGCCATGGCCGCATCACGCCCGCGCTCGGGTCGGCTGCCCGCACCCAAGCCGCTTTGACCGAGTTGGATCACCTTGTGCGCCGCGCTGCGGCGCAGTGCTTGCGCGTCGGTGTTGGCACAAATGAACTCCACGCCTTGCACATGGGTGTTGATCATGTGTTCGACCGCGTTGCCGCCGCCGCCACCCACGCCAATCACCTTGATCATGGTGCCTGAGTTGAACGCCTCTTCTTCAACCATTTCGATGCTCATTTTTCTACTCCTATTGATCCGTTGTTTGCAGTTGCCAAGTGTTTTTTTATATTTGCGATTCATTCATCCATCTGGGGGTGCACCACGGCAACAAGGTCGCCATCGCCACACCCCCCATGCGGGCGGACTGGCGCGGGCCATGGCCAACCATTGGGTGTTGTTCATCAGAAGTTCCCCACCAACCAGTCCTTGATGCGACCCAACGCGGTCTGCACCGAACCATTGTTTTGCGCCACCTTGAAGCCACGCAAACGCGCCAATCGGGCCTCTTCGAGCAGGCCCATCACGGTGGCCGCGCGCGGCTGGGCCACCATATCGGCCAAGGCGCCGTTGTACTGTGGCAAACCCCTGCGCACAGGCTTTAAAAAGATGTCCTCTCCCAGCTCGACCATGCCGGGCATGATGGCGCTGCCGCCGGTGAGCACAATGCCCGAGGACAGCACCTCCTCAAAGCCGGACTCGCGGATGACTTGCAGCACCAGTGAGAAAATTTCTTCCACCCGGGGTTCGATCACCCCGGCCAAAGCTTGGCGGCTGAGCATGCGCGGGCCCCGGTCGCCCAAGCCGGGCACTTCCACTTGCATCTCTGGATTGGCCAGCAATTGCTTGGCATAGCCAGACTCGACCTTGATGTCTTCGGCGTCTTTGGTCGGCGTGCGCAAGGCCATGGCGATGTCGCTGGTGATCAAGTCGCCAGCGATGGGGATGACCGCCGTGTGGCGGATCGCGCCACCGGTGAAGATGGCCACATCGGTGGTGCCCGCGCCAATGTCCACCAGCGCCACGCCCAGCTCTTTTTCGTCCGCGGTCAGCACCGAATAGCTCGAGGCCAGGGGGTTGAGCATCAACTGCTCCACATCCAGGCCACAGCGGCGCACGCACTTGATGATGTTTTCGGCCGCGCTTTGGGCCCCGGTGACGATGTGCACCTTGGCTTCCAAGCGGATACCGCTCATGCCAATCGGCTCTTTCACATCTTGCCCGTCGATGACAAACTCTTGCGGCTCAACCAGCAACAAACGCTGGTCGGTGGAGATGTTGATCGCTTTGGCGGTCTCCACCACCCGGGCCACATCGGGGGCAGTGACCTCGCGGTCCTTGACCGCCACCATGCCACTGGAGTTCATGCCACGAATGTGGCTGCCGGTGATGCCGGTGTAGACCTTGGTGATTTTGCAGTCGGCCATGAATTCGGCCTCTTTCAACGCCGCTTGGATGCTTTGCACCGTGGCGTCGATATTGACCACCACGCCGCGCTTGAGGCCGTTGCTGGGCGCGACCCCCATGCCAGCGATCTTGAGCTCTCCCCCCGGCAAGACCTCGGCCACCACCGCCATCACTTTGCTGGTGCCAATGTCCAGGCCCACCACCAAATCTTTGTATTCTTTTGCCATTTGAATTCCTTGTCTTACCTTTTGAGGCCCTGGTTTTCCAGCGTGCTCACCCCACGCAAGCGCAGCGCATATCCGTTGTCGTGGCGCAAATCGGCCGACTCCATGGCGCTGACCCGGCGCCCATAGCGGCTGGCCACTTGGGTCAAGGTTTGGGTCAGTCGCTGCACCCTCTCTTGCACCTGCGGGGCTTGGCCTCGTCCCAACTCAACCACCGATCCCCCTTCCAAATGGGCGCGCCAACTGCCCCGCGCGGTCAGCTCCAAGCTGCTGAGCTCAAAGCGCAACTGGCCAAACATGGGCGATAGCAAGCGGTACAAGCCCAGCACCTCGGCCGATTGCGCATCGGGCCCGATCAACCGCGGCATGCGCTCGACATCAGCCTCGGCCACATTGGCCTCGAACAACTCGCCTTGTTGATTGACCATGCGTGCATCGCCCTCGTTGCCCCACACGGCGACGGGTTGGTGCTCTTCCAGGGTGACGCGCAAGCGATTGGGAAACTCCCGGCGCACCACCGCGCGGCGCACCCAAGGCACTGCCTCAAAGCTGGCGCGCGCATGGGCCAGGTCCATGGTGAAAAAATTGCCGATCAATCGGGGTGCCACATTGGCGCGCAAGGTGACTTCATTGCTGTGCGTCACATCGCCGTCCACGATGATCTGCTGCAAGCTGAAATTGGCGTGGCGCACCGCCCACCACAGCGCCGCTCCAATCAGCATGGCGATGAAGGCCATCAACAGCACATTGGCCATGGCGTTCATCCATCTGGCGTCCCAGGGCACCTCGACGGGCACCACCCGGGGTGGGCGCACTTTGCGTTGCATCACCGTCATGGTGCGACCCCGCTGCGGCTGTCCAAACTGGCACTGGCGATCAAGCGCAAACACAGGTCTTCGTAAGAGATGCCCGCTGCACGCGCCGACATCGGCACCAAGGAGTGGCTGGTCATGCCCGGTGAGGTGTTCATCTCGAGCAAAAAGGCTTTGCGGTCGCTGGCGCGAATCATCAAATCGGCGCGGCCCCAACCCCGGCATCCCAAGCTGCGGTAAGCGGCCACAACCTGTTGCTGAATGGCCTGTTCCTCAGATGCGGGCAAGCCGCTGGGGCAGTGGTATTGCACCGTGTCGGTGAAATATTTGTTTTGGTAATCGTAGTCACCCAAGGGCGCAGCAATGCGCACGATGGGCAAGGCCACCGCACTGGCCCCTTCGCCCAACACCGGACAGGTGATTTCGTCGCCGTCGATGAAGGCCTCGCACAATAACTCGGGGTCGTAGCGGGTGGCCAATGCGGCGGCGGCGGCCATGGCACTGGCTTGGCTGACCTTGGTCACGCCAATGGACGAGCCCTCGCGCGGGGGCTTGACGATCAAAGGCAGGCCCAACTCAGCCGGGACGGCGGCGATCCGCGCTTCGCTTTGCTCGGCCGGGCTCAGGCACACCGATGCGGGCGTGTCCAGACCGTGGCTGCGCCACAGGCGCTTGGTCATGACCTTGTCCATGGCGATGGCCGAGGCCATCACGCCAGATCCGGTGTACGGAATACCCAGCAACTCCAAGGCCCCCTGCACCGTGCCGTCTTCGCCATGGCGACCATGCAAAGCAATGAACACATGGGTGGTACCCAAGCCACGCAAAGCCGACAGGTCTTGGGATGCGGGGTCAAAGGCCTGGGCTTGCACCCCTTTGGACAGCAAGGCTTGCAACACACCTTGGCCCGACATCAAAGAGATGTCGCGCTCGGCCGAGTCGCCGCCCATCAGCACGGCGACGCGGGCGCTGCTGAGGTCAAAGCCACTCATGGTTTCACCCCTGGGCTCAATTGCATGATGTGCTGCGGCACCTGGCCAATGCTGCCAGCACCCATGCACAGCACCACGTCGCCGGGCAGGGCCTGGGCCAAGATGTGCTCGGACATGTCGGTAATCGCGTCCACATACGCCAAGGTCTGGTCACCCGCCATGCGCAAGGCGCGCGCCAGGGCCCGGCCATCGGCACCAGCGATGGGTGCCTCGCCAGCAGCGTATACCTCGGACAAACACAGCACATCGACTCGGCGCAGCACCTGTACAAAGTCTTCAAAACAATCGCGGGTGCGGGTGAAGCGGTGCGGCTGAAACGCCAGCACCAAGCGTCGCCCGGCAAATGCCCCGCGTGCCGCCGCCACCGTGGCGGCAATTTCCACCGGGTGGTGGCCATAGTCTTCGATCAAGGTGAAGTGGCCTGCGCCCGTGCGGGTGGGCACTTCACCATGGCGCTGGAAGCGCCGGCCCACGCCCTTGAACTGGGACAGGGCGGTTTGCACCGCGCTGTCGGGCACGCCCAACTCCACCGCCACGGCGATGGCGGCCAAGGCATTGAGCACGTTGTGCTCACCGGCCAGGTTGAGGGTGATGTCCATCTCAGGCAAGCGGATGCCATTGCTGCGGGTCACACCAAAGTGCATGCGCCCGTTGTCGGCGCGCACGCTGTGGCCGCGCACCTGTGCAGATTCGCCAAAGCCGTAACTGGTGATGGGCCGCGACACCTGGGGCAAGATGCTGCGCACGGCCGCATCGTCGGTGCACAGCACCGCCGCACCATAAAACGGCATGCGGTGCAAAAACTCCACGAAGGCGTTTTTCAAACGTCCAAAGTCGTGGCCGTAGGTTTCCATGTGATCGGCATCGATGTTGGTCACCACCGACATCACCGGCATCAGGTTCAAAAACGAGGCGTCGGACTCATCGGCCTCGACCACGATGTACTCGCCACTGCCCAAGCGCGCATGCGCGCCCGCGCTGTTCAAGCGCCCACCGATGACAAAGGTCGGGTCCATGCCGGCCTCGGCCAGCACACTGGCGACCAAACTGGTGGTGGTGGTTTTGCCATGCGTGCCAGCAATGGCAACGCCCTTTTTCAAGCGCATCAACTCGGCCAACATGACCGCACGCGGCACCACTGGGATGAGCTTGGCATGGGCCGCCACCACCTCGGGGTTGTCTGCATGCACCGCCGTCGAGGTGACCACTGCATCGGCACCCGCGATGTGAGCCGCCGCATGGCCAACTTGGATGCCCATGCCCAAAGCGCGCAAGCGCGCCAAGGTGGGGCCCTCGGCCAAGTCCGAGCCCGACACCACATAACCCAGGTTGTGCAGCACCTCGGCAATGCCGCTCATGCCGGCCCCGCCGATGCCCACGAAATGGATGTGACGAATGGCTTGCTTCATGCGGCCACCCCGCTGCGCAGTTGTTCGCAGGCTTGCACCACCTCGGTAGCGGCATCGGGTTTGGCCAACTGGTGGGCGCGCTCGGCCATGGCCAGCAAATCCAACCGGTTCAAGCCACCCAACCACTGCGCCAATCGTTCGGCGCTGAGTTCGGTTTGCGGCCACAGCCAAGCGGCCTGCGCCGCGCTGAGAAAACGCGCGTTGTGGGTTTGGTGGTCGTCCACCGCATGGGGAAAGGGCACCAACAAAGACGCCACGCCCAGGGCCGCCAATTCGGTGACGGTGCTGGCACCAGCACGGCAGATCACCACATCGGCCTGGGCCATGGCTTGGGCGGTGTCGTCAATGAAGGGTGTGAGTTGGGCCTGCACGCCCGCCTGGGCATAGGCTTGGCGCAAGCTGTCGATGTGGCGCTCGCCGCTTTGGTGCAACACTTGCGGCCGATCGGCAGCGGGCATGCGTGCCAGCGCCGCCGGCAAAGCTGCATTGAGTGCTTGGGCACCTAAACTGCCACCCAGCACCAACACCTGCAAGGGGCCACTTCGCTTTGCAAACCGCACCGCGGGCTCAGCTTGCTGGGCAAAAGATGCGCGCAAGGGGTTGCCAATCCACTCGCCCCGGGGGATGGCACCAGGGAACGCACAAAACACCCGATCGGCCACCCGCGCCAAGCACCGGTTGGCCATGCCTGCGATGGAATTTTGCTCGTGGAGTACCAAGGGACGGCCACACAGCACGCCCATCATGCCGCCGGGAAAGCTGATGTAACCGCCCAGGCCTACCACCACATCGGGGCGCACGCGGCGCACCACTTGCAAGCTTTGCCAAAAGGCTTGCAGCAACTTCATGGGCAAAGTGACCCAACTCGCCAAGCCTTTGCCGCGCACCCCTGAAAATTGGACGGCCTCAAAAGCAAAACCTTGGGGCGGCACCAAGCGGCTTTCCATGCTCGGGGTTGGCGCGCCCAGCCAATGCACATGCCAACCGCGTTCACGCAAACCTTGGGCCACGGCCAAGCCCGGGAAAATGTGGCCGCCAGTGCCGCCGGCCATGACCAGTGCCACGCCCGCGCTCATACCCGGCCTCCGTGCATCAGCTGTCGGTTTTCATGGTCCACCCGCAACACAATGGCCAGGGCCACCAAATTGAGCAAGATGGCCGAACCGCCGTAACTCATCAAGGGCAAGGTCAAGCCCTTGGTGGGCAAGGCGCCCAGGTTCACGCCCATGTTGATGAAGGCCTGAAAACCCACCCAAACGCCCACACCCTGGGCCACCAAGCCCGAAAACACGCGGTCCATGGCAATGGCTTGGCGGCCAATGTGCATGATGCGCCGGGTCAACCACAAGAACAAAACGATCATGGTCACCACGCCCACAAACCCAAACTCTTCGCCAATCACGGCGAGCAAAAAGTCGGTGTGTGCCTCTGGTAACCAGTGCAGTTTTTCCACACTGCCGCCCAGGCCGACACCAAAAATCTCGCCTCGCCCAATGGCGATCAGTGAGTGCGACAACTGGTAACCCTTGCCCAAAGCGTACTTGGGGTCCCAGGGGTTGAGGTAAGCAAAGATGCGCTCTCGGCGCCATTCGCTCAAAGCAATCATCAGCACAAATGCAATGAGCAGCACAAAAGCGATCAAGAAAAACATCCGGGCGTTGACACCGCCCAAGAACAAAATACCCATGGCGATCATGGCAATCACCATGAAGGCGCCCATATCGGGCTCGGCCAGCAGCAAAGAGCCCACCACCGCCACGGCCACCCCCATGGGTGCGACGGCGCTGAAAAACTTTTCCTTCACCTCCATTTTGCGCACCATGTAATTGGCGGCGTACAAAAGCACACCCAGCTTGGCCAACTCTGAGGGTTGAAAGTTGATGAAGCCCATGGCAATCCAGCGCCGCGCCCCATTGACCTCTTTGCCAATGCCGGGAATGAGCACCACGATGAGCAACACCAGCGAGGCAATGAACAGCCATGGCGCCCATTTGTCCCAGGTGTCCATGGGCACTTGGTAGGCCAGCGCAGCCGCCACCAAGGCCACGCCAATGGCAGCGATGTGGCGCAATAAAAAGTGGTTTTGGGCGTAGTTGCTAAAGCGCGGGTTGTCCGGCATGGCGATGGAGGCCGAATACACCATCACCAAGCCCCACAGCAGCAAGGTGACCGCCACCCAAATCAAAGGCTGGTCAAAGCCCTTGACCCGCACCGGTGCGGCCCGGGTGCGGGTGAACTCGGTGCCGTGTACCCGCACGGGCAAAGCGTCCGGGCCTGCGTCGGGCGCATTGCCGCGCCAACGGCCCCAGGCGTCACCCAGTTTGTGCGCCAGCGCGCTCATGCGGCACCCTCCCACACCACGCCTGCGTCCTCGGCCAAGGCCTGCACCGCTTGGGCAAAGGCTTCGCCGCGCTGCACGTAGTGGTCAAACATGTCAAAGCTGGCGCATGCGGGGGACAGCAGCACCGCATCGCCCGCCTGGGCTTGTTCGGCCGCGCGTTGCACCGCTTGCGCCATGGAAGTGGCATCGACCAACGGCACGCCACAGCCTTGCAGCGCTTGGCGCAACAAGGGTGCGTCGCGACCGATGAGCACGACCGCACGGGTGTGGCGCGCCACCACAGGGGCCAGGGGTGAAAAGTCTTGGCCTTTGCCCTCGCCGCCGGCGATCAACACCAAGCGCCGATCCTGGCCCAGGCCTTGCAAGGCGGCCACAGTGGCGCCCACATTGGTGCCTTTGCTGTCGTTGATGTATTCGACGTCATGCACCACGGCTGCGGTGCTGGCGCGGTGGGGCTCGCCACGGTATTCGCGCAGAGCGTAAAGCATGGGCCCCAATGCGGCCTGGGTGTGGCTGGCCAAAGCCAAGGCCGCCAAGGCATTGAGCGCATTGTGTTGGCCATGGATGCGCAAGGCTTCGGCCGGCATCAGCCGCTGCATGAAGGGCGCATCGTCGTCATAGCCTTCGTGCTCGGGGTCAGCGGCACGGGCCTTTTTGCGCCCACCCTCGCGCTCCATCAAGCGCACCAACCACTGCATGCCGTTGACGTTTTCCAGGCCCCAGTCGCCAGCCACGCGGGGCGAATCGCTGCCAAAAGTAGCGACTTCGCGCTCAATGGTTTTTTTCTTTTTGGCCACATCGCTGACCGGCTGCAAAGCCATCACCCGCGCATCGCTGCGGTTGAGCACCAGCAAACCCGTGCTGCCCACAATGCGCGCTTTGGCCGCGCAGTAGGCATCCATGTCGCCGTGCCAATCCAAGTGGTCTTCGCTCAGGTTGAGCACGGTTGAGGCCGTTGGCTCAAAGCCCTCCACCCCGTCGAGTTGAAAGCTCGACAGCTCCAGCACCCACACCGCGGGCAATCCGGGCCCTGAGGCGCGCTCGCGCCAGGTGTCAAGCATATTGGGGCCAATGTTGCCGGCCATGGCCACGTCTTTGCCTGCGGCTTTGAGCAAGCGGGTGGTCAAGGCAGTGACCGTGGTTTTGCCATTGGTGCCGGTGATCGCCAGCACCTGCGCAGCGTACCCGGTCTGGTCTTGGGCCTCGCGCAAAGCGTGGACAAACAGGCTCAACTCGGTGCCCACCCACAAGCCCGCTTCAATCGCCGCGCGCCAAACCGGCGCCACTTCGGCGGGGGACAGGCCCGGGCTTTTGAACACTGCGCGGATGCCATGGGTTGACAGCTCGGCCGGATCAAATTCACCCGCGATGAACTGCGCTTGCGGCGCATGGGTGCGCAAATCGGCCAAGCCCGGGGGTTCGCTGCGCGTATCCATCACCCACACCCGCGCACCCAACTGGCTGCACCAGCGCGCCATGGCCAAGCCCGACTGGCCCAGGCCCAGCACCAGCACGGCTTGGTCTTGCAAGGAGGAGGCGTGCTCGGTGTTCATCGCAGCTTCAAGGTGGACAAGCCGATCAGGCACAACAGCATGGTGATGATCCAAAAGCGCACCACCACTTGGGTTTCTTTCCAGCCGGATTTTTCAAAGTGATGGTGCAGCGGGGCCATCTTCAGGATGCGTCGGCCCTCACCGTATTTGCGCTTGGTGTATTTGAAGTAACTGACCTGGGCCATGACCGACAAGGCTTCGACCACAAAAATACCGCCCATGATGGCCAACACGATTTCTTGGCGCACGATGACTGCGATGGTGCCCAAGGCCGCACCCAAGGCCAGCGCGCCCACATCACCCATGAACACCTGTGCGGGGTGGGTGTTGAACCACAGGAAGGCCAGGCCTGCCCCGGCCATGGCGGCACAAAAAATCATCAACTCGCCGGACCCAGGGATGTAGGGAAAGAGCAGGTATTTGGAATACACCGAACTGCCCGTGACATAGGCAAACACCCCCAAAGCTGAGCCGACCATCACCACCGGCATGATGGCCAGACCATCCAGACCATCGGTGAGGTTGACCGCATTGCTGGCGCCCACAATCACCAAGTAGGTCAACAACACGAAACCAAACACGCCCAGGGGGTAGCTGACTTCTTTGAAGAAGGGCAACAACAAGTCGGCCTTGGGCGGCAGATCCACATCAAAGCCTGAGCGCACCCACTGGTAGAACAACTCCAACACCCGCAGGTTGCTGACCTCGGAGATGCTGAACACCAAGTACAGCGCTGCCAGCAAACCAATCAAAGATTGCCACAGGTATTTCTCGCGCGAGCGCATGCCCTCAGGGTCTTTGCGCACCACCTTGCGCCAATCGTCCACCCAACCAATCGCGCCAAAACCCAGGGTGACCAACAACACGATCCAGACAAACCGGTTGGACAGATCAAACCACAGCAAGGTCGAAACCGAGATGCAAATCAAGATCAACACACCACCCATGGTGGGGGTGCCCGACTTGCTCAGGTGCGCCTCCACGCCATAACCACGAATGGGTTGGCCAATTTTGAGTTCGGCGAGTTTGCGAATCACCCAGGGGCCTGCGATCAAGCCCATCAGCAAGGCGGTGAGTGCCGCCATCACGGCGCGGAATGTGATGTACTGAAACACCCGGAAGTATCCCAACTCGGGTGACAAAGTTTGCAGCCACTGGGCTAAACTCAAGAGCATGCGGCCTCCTGGGCTGAGCTTTGCTCAAGCATGGCATGGACCACGCGCTCCATGCGCATGAAGCGCGATCCTTTGACCAGCACGCTGCCGCCCTGTGCGGCCTGCGCCAGCACCGCTGCTTGCAATGCGGCCATGTCGCCAAAGTGGGTGGCTGCGGCATGCGCGCTGGCGCTGGCTTGGGCCAAATCGCCCAAGGTGAACAAACGCTCAATGCCTTTGGCTTGTGCGTGCTGGCCCACCTCGGTATGAAAGGCTGCGCCATTCACGCCCACCTCGCCCATGTCTCCCAGCACCAACAAACGTGGCCCGGGCAAATCGGCCAACACATCGATGGCCGCCAACACCGAATCGGGGTTGGCGTTGTAGCTGTCGTCAATCAGGGTGCAGGCCTGCCGATGCAAGGCGTGGGTGCGTGAGCGCCCAGCCACGGGCCTGAACTCACGCAAGCCCTGGACCACGGCGGCCATGGGCGCCCCAGCGGCCAAGGTGCTGGCCGCAGCGGCCATGGCATTGCGCAGGTTGTGCCGCCCAGCGATGTGCAACTCGGTGCGCAGCAGGCCGTGTGGCGTGTGCAACTGAATTTCCCAATGGTCAACCAGCCAGCGGCTGTGCTGAGGCCACACCTCGGCGCTGGCATCCCAGCCAAAGCACCAACTGCGGCGCTC
>CAMDLJ010000047.1 GCA_945901665.1 Bordetella parapertussis
GGCATTCCCATGCTCAATGTCAGCAATGCCAAGGGCGGTCAGCAATACAGCTTGACCTTGCAGTTGTTGGCCTTGATGACCACATTGACGCTGCTGCCGTCCATGTTGCTGATGATGACTTCGTTTGTGCGCATCATCATCGTTTTATCGCTGCTGCGCCAAGCCCTGGGCACCGGCCAGACACCACCCAATATGGTGTTGGTCGGTTTGTCGCTGTTTCTCACCTTGTTCATCATGTCGCCAGTGTTTGACAGCATTTACCAAAATGCCTTGCTGCCTTACATGAACGGCAGCATGCCCTTTGAAAAAGCCTTGGCCTTGGCCGAAGCCCCGGTGCGCAACTTCATGACGCTGCAAACGCGTGAAGACGACATCACGATGTTCATGCAAATTGCCCAGAAAAAAGAAGTGGTCAGCGCTGCCGAAGTGCCGTTCACCACGCTGATGCCGGCCTTCATCACCTCGGAGCTGAAAAGCGCCTTCACCATTGGTTTCATGATCTACATCCCGTTTGTGGTGATCGACTTGATCGTGGCCAGCGTGTTGATGTCGATGGGCATGATGATGCTCTCGCCCATGATCATTTCGATGCCCTTCAAGCTGATGCTGTTTGTGTTGGTGGATGGCTGGACTTTGCTGATGGGTTCATTGGCCTCGAGTTTCATTTTTAAATAAGGATCGCACCATGTTGGACACCGCTTTGGTAGTGGATTTGGGCCGCCAAGCCCTGTGGATGACCATGCTCATTTCAGCGCCGATTTTGGGCATTGGTTTGCTTGTGGGTTTGACGGTGGGCGTGTTTCAAGCAGCCACATCGATCAACGAGCAGACCTTGAGTTTCATCCCCAAGTTGGTGGCGATGGCGGTGACCATGGCCTTGGCCGGTGGCTGGATGATCAACACCATGGTGGACTACACCCGGGTGCTGTTTGGCCGCATCCCCACCTTGTTTGGTTGAGCACTGGCCATGAACCTGGAGATGCTCAACCTGCTGGACAAGTTCTATGCCTTGATCTGGCCGTTGTTGCGCATCACTGCGTTTTTGGCTTTTGCATCCATTTTCTCCATCCGGGCCGTCAATTTGCGCATTCGCATGGTGCTGTCGCTGGCGTTTGCCTTCTTCATTTCGATGCAAATCGACATACCGGTGATTGACCCCCTCACCGGCCCAGGGTTGGCAGAAATTTTTAACCAAGTGTTCATTGGTTTTGCCATGGGCATGATCATGCAAATCGCCACCGCTGGCGTGGTGGTGGCGGGTCAAGTGGTGTCGGGTTCCATGGGTTTGACCATGGCCACCTTGATCGACCCCAACGTGGGCAACGTGCCGGTGATTTCGGGTTTGTTCAACGTCTTGGGCACCCTCTTGTTCTTGGCCATGGGTGGCCACTTGATTGTGTTTGGCATTTTGTTGGACTCGTTCACTGTGTTTCCGATTGGCAAAAGCCTGATGACCCAAGATGTCTACGGCAAGATGCTGGCTTGGAGCGCCATGATGTTTTTGGCCTCGGTGCTGATCGCCTTGCCGGTCTTGATGACCTTGTTGTTTGTCAACGTGGGCCTGGGCTTTGTGACCCGGGCTGCACCGAGTTTGAATATTTTTTCGGTGGGTTTTTCAGCCATGCTGATGGCCGGCTTTGTGATTTTGTGGTTGGCCCTGCCCAGCACCGTTGGACGGATGAACTGGCTGTGGGTGCAAACCTATGCGCAAATGCGCAACTTGTTTTTGGGGTGAAGCATGGCTGACGAAAGCGCAGAAAAAACCGAAGAACCGACAGGCAGGCGACTGGAGAAGGCGCGCAACGAGGGTCAGCTGCCACGCTCCATCGAGTTGCCCGTGGCAGCGATGTCCTTGGGCGCGGTTGGATTTTTCAGCCTCATGGGTGGCTGGCTGTTCAATGGCATGAGCCAGTTGTTTGTGTCCCAGTTGGAATTTGACCGCAAGATCACCGACAAGGCCGAACTGTTGCCGGGCTTGTTCGCGCAGGCCATTGTGGATGCCTTTTTGCTGATTTTGCCCATCATGCTGATGATGTATTTCATTGCCATCGTCTCGACCGTTTTGTCGGGCGGCATGGTGTTTTCTTTTGGCATGGTGGCACCCAAATTCAGCAAGCTCAACCCCTTGAGTGGCTTGCAGCGCATTTTCGGTACGAAAGCATTGATCGAGTTGGTTAAGGCGATCGTCAAGTTTTTGGTGGTGGGAGGAATTTTGTTGTTGCAGGTGAGCAACCACATGGATGAGTTGCTCAGCTTGGCCAATATGGATTTGAACCAGGCCATGGCGATTGCCGGCAAGCTCATAGTCGACGCTTGTTTTTGGCTTGCGATGGGCTTGGTATTGATTGCCCTGGCCGATGTGCCGATTCAGCAATACCAGGTGCATAAAAAGCTCATGATGTCGCGCCAAGAGGTCCGCGACGAGATGAAAGATTCCGAAGGTCGACCTGAGGTCAAGCAAAAGATCAAACAACGCCAACGCGAAATGGCCAACAACAAAATGATGGCCAAAGTGAAAGACGCGGACGTGGTGATCACCAATCCGCAGCACTTTGCCGTGGCTTTGGCTTACGACCCCAATGGTGAGGGCGCTCCGATTTTGCTGGCCAAGGGCAGCGATGAGATGGCGCGGCGCATTCGTGAGGAGGCGCAGGCCCATGCGGTGGAATTGTTCCCCGCCCCTGAGTTGGCCCGTGCCTTGTACTTCACCACCCAAGTCGATGAACCCATCCCTGAGGGCCTGTACCACGCGGTGGCCCAAGTGATTGCTTATGTGTTCAGCTTGAACCAGTCTTACGCCGCTGGCGAGGGCGTGTTGAAGCCCGTCCCCGTTGTGCCCGAGAATATGCGCTTTGACAGCAACGGTTTGCCAGTTTGATGGGATGGATGGCCAAATGAGCAGTGTGTACCAAAGCCCGGGCGACAAGATGCGCTATGAGATCTTGGTCAAGTCCCTGATCGAGGGGCGATTGAACCTGGCCGTGCTCAGCGAAAGCGACCTGACCCTGGACTTTTACGCCAATGCCATTCACGATGATTTGCGCGCCCGTGGTGAGCGCATGGTGGAGTTTTGTTTTTCTGCCGACTCGGCCAAATTGGTTGAAATGTTCAATGGCATTTTGTCCGAGCTCACGGTTTCCCAAGCGCGGGACAAGCAGGTCAAGAGCGCCCCCAAGCGCTATTTGATTTTTCGCGACATCATGGCCATGCAAGAGTTCGAATTGCAATTGCTGGCCCGTTTGGTCAATGGCTTTCCGGCCAGCAACATCAATGTGGTGCTGTTGGTCAATTCCAGCGCATCGCACACCAGCAAATTGCAAACCTTCGGTAAAAATCTGTTGTCTTGGGAGGTCGAGGGCGAGCCTGGCCAGGTCAAAGCCGAAGCGCCCGAGCCACGCGGCTGGGCCAAGCCTGCCGAGCGCGAGCCATGGTTGGCCCCCGCAGAGCCCAGTGCCACGCCCATCACCAAACCCGCATCCCCCGCTAAAGCAGCGGCATCCCCTGCAACCTCACGCAAAGAGGAGGACACTGCATTGCCTCCCGATCTGGGCAACTTGTCACCCAAAGAGATGGCTGCCGAAGGCGAGGGCCCCGATCCCTGGGTGCCCGCACCATCTGCTCCACCGCGCAAAGGCTTGGTGTGGGTGTTGGTGGTGTTGCTGGTCTCCTTGGGTGCTTTTGGTTTCATGTACAGCGACTTGTTGTTGCAAGAGTTTGCTGCAATGAACAATTACATCAATCGCACGCCCGCGCCCGCTGCTGCACCCGCTGCACCTGCGGCCAGCGTGGGCATGGCCACCTCGGTGCCCGCGCCGCCCATCAATCCCACCGAATCTTTGGGTGACAAAGAAGAGATCATCGACACCAAGCAAGCCGCCCCCACAGAAGCGCCCCCTGCCGTGGCTCCCTTGCCTGCGCCACCGGCGCCTGTTGCCGCACCCGTTGCACCTGCACCTGCACCTGCACCTGCAAAAGTGGCCGCCGATGCCAAAGCGGAGGCGCTCAAAATCGCCAATGAAGCGGCCAAACCCAAACCCGAGGCGGCCAAGTCAGGTCTGAGCGACAAGGCCGCTGCAGCCACCCAGGGCAGCTCCCAAGATGGTGCGAATTGGGCGCGCCAACTGCCCGAAAAGAGTTTTGTGTTGCAACATGCAGCCTTTGACGCTTTGGACGATGCTTTGGCGGCGCAAAACAAATCCCCCGCTTTGGCCAATGCCCTGTTGTTGATGGCCAGCAAGAAAAACGGTGCCAAGTACTTCATCATTGTCACCGGCCCGTATGAAAACCGAGTGGCTGCCGAGGGCGCCATGAAAGCCGAGCCCGCATTTGCCAAGTCATGGATGCGATCTGCACAATCGGTCAAGCAGCAGTACGCTGCCCTTTGACACCCCACACAGGAGCCGTCCATGAGTGAAGAAATTTTTGGCGATAAATCTCCACACCAAGTCAGTGTGTCAGAGGGGTCGGGCAATGCCGGGAGTTCTCGGGGCCGATCGGGCAAATTCAAAGCCGACACCACCCGCCGCATCAACGTTGACCAAGCCGAAGGCGAGATGGTGTCGCGCCAAATCAACAGCGATGACGAAGCTTCAGTGGTGGGTGGTCTGGGTCGCAGCGACCCTGGTCCTTTGGTGCCGCACCCTGAGAATGGACAGCCTCAGGGCGCTCACCCCCATGCCGGCGCTGACCAAACGGGGCCAGTCATCGGGCGCGAGGGCCTGTCCGATCGCTTGCAAGCCGTGAGCGAAGGCGCTGCTGTTGAAAACCTCCAAGTCCTTCCTGGCGATGCAGACGCGGCGGCGCAACGCATCCGCATTGAAGCGCAGGCGGCCGAAGACAATGTCCAGGCCTTGCCCGACACCGACGGTGCTGCGCCCAACTTGGCGCGATTGCCCGCCCAGGTTGATGCGCAAAATCGGGTCTCTTTGCCCACCACAGACGCTGGCGATGCGAGCAAGGGCCCCATCATCCAGGCCGATGCTTCGCAGCGTGGCCCTTCTGTGGCCAGCAAGGGTTCAGCACCCGCCAGCGGCCCGAACATTGAGCCTTCCAACTATCCGCACGCTGCCCCACAGGCAAAGCCTGACCCCACCGATCACCGCGAAGGCCTGACTTCAGCCGGGCAAAGTGACAACCAGGTGCCGGTGGAGGGCGCTGGTATGGCCGATCGGCATGTGCCTTTGCCAGGCGCGGTCGGCCCTGCAGATAACCTGCAAGCCGTGGATGCCGAGGCCTTGCAAGACCACCGTGAGCCGGTGCCGGGCGTCAATGCGACCTCCAACGTGCTTCATTTGCCCCTTGGCGGCGGTGAGCTGCCGTCTGCCGATATCGGCCATGCACAGCCCGATGGCGGGGACGAGATCATTGAGAATAATGACGAAATAGAAGCGTTGGCACCCACTCACTTAGACGATGGTGCCGAACCTGCGATGGCCGAGGTGGCGCAAGAAAGCCCGCCAGCGCCTCAAGCCGTCAAACTTCAAGCCGATCTATGGCGTGAGGGGTTTCGCGGCCGGGTGGCGCAGATCAGGGAGCAAGTGGCCTTGATCCATGAAAACCTCGACAAGCTCGAAAAGTAAAAAACGGAACCACACATGTCGGACGAGACCAAGGGCCAAGACACCGAGCCCACACTGCAAGACCCCAACGACGCTGACGCTGCGTCCGAGCACGGTCACGCCAGTCATCTCGACGACGTGGCCGCCGAGGTTCAGGCGGCCTCTGAAGCCCTGGCCGAGTTGTCGGGCCAACCGCTGGACGCTGATGAGGTGGCGCGCCAGCTCGAGGACATCACCAATGTGGTGTTGAATTCGGCCGAGGTGTCGACCCGGTCTGCATCGGTGGCGGCCAGCATTGGGCACCAATTGCGCGCTGTTAGCAATGACATCACCGATAACAACAAGCGCAGCATCCTGCATTCGCGTGTCATCATGGTCGTGTTCATGGTGTTTGTGGCGATGGCGGTGGGGACTTTCTTTGCCATCTCCACCCGCATGCAGCAAAACATCCGCCAGCTCGACACCATCACCACTGCTGCGGCCAAGCGCGTCATCGAACTGAATGCGGCCATTAGCTACTCCGTGGACTCGACCAAACGCCAGCAAGAGTTGCAAGACAAACAGGCCGAGTTCACCGACAGCCAGAGCAAGATCACCGCGCGCCTGGATGACATGAGCAAAGCGGTTTTGGCCCTGCCCCAATCGGTGGCCGATCAAAATACCAAGGCCAACGACGCGAAAATGGCGGCCTTGGAGAAAAAGCTGCAAAGCCTAGAGACCAAGCTGCAAACCTTGGTGGACAAGCCCGCGCCCAGCGTGGGCCCGAGCCAGCAAGCGCTGATGGCCGATAAACAAGCCTTGACGGCCGAAAAACAAAGCCTGAACGCCGAAAACCAAAGGCTGAAAAAAGAAATTGACAACCTCGCGGCCAAGTTGCGCGAGAAGCCCCCGATGCCCAAACCGGCCTTGGCAGAACCCAAACCCACGCCGCCGCCCAAGCCAGCCCCCAGACCCGCGCCTGCGCCCAAACCAGAGGTTCAGCCCGAGCCCAAGCCCATTCCTGCACCGGTGGCCGTGGCGCCAGAACCGCGCCCTGTGGTTCCTGCGGTTCCGCAAACCCCGCCCCGCGATCGGCCGATACAGTTCCCGCGACCGGCCGACTGATCGGTCTCAGGCAAAGCGCGAGGCGCTGGCCATCGGGTATTGGTTGAAGGGCGCTGGCAAAGCGCCGGCCTCTTCCAGCAACGCATTCGCAGGCAATTGGGTGAACAAATCAGACAATGGCCGCGACTCGGTATCGCTGACACGGCGCATGATGTGGCGCAGGGCCAAATCTTGCGGTTGGTGCAGACCTGCGGCCTCCAGCAATTCTTTGAGTGCTTCCAGCGTGTGGTGGTGAAAGTGCAGCACGCGCTGTGCTTTGTCGGGCACCACCAGGGCGATTTGTCGCTTCGGGTCTTGGGTGGTCACACCCGTGGGGCAGTTGCCCGTGTGGCAGGTTTGTGCTTGGATGCAGCCCAGCGCGAACATGAAGCCACGGGCGCTGTTGCACCAATCGGCACCCAAAGCCAGGGTGCGCGCCACATCAAATGCGCTGATGATTTTGCCGCTGGCCCCCAAGCGAATGTGCTCGCGCAAGCCCACCCCCACCAGCGTGTTGTGCACCAAGCGCAGGCCTTCTTGCATGGGTGTGCCCATGTGGTCCGAAAACTCCAAAGGGGCGGCACCGGTGCCACCCTCGGCCCCGTCGATCACGATGAAGTCGGGGCGAATGCCGCTGTGCAGCATGGCATGCACGATGCCAAACCATTCCCAGGGGTGGCCAATGCACAGCTTCATGCCCACGGGCTTGCCTTGCGACAAAGTGCGCAGCTCTTGCACAAAGGCCATCAACTCGAGGGGTGTTGAAAACCGGCTGTGGGCGGCCGGGGAGACGCAGTCCACACCCTCAGGCACGCCACGGGCTTGGGCGATTTCGGGGGTCACCTTGGGGCCGGGCAGCACGCCGCCATGGCCAGGCTTGGCCCCTTGGCTGAGTTTGATCTCCACCATCTTGACCTGCGGGTCGCGGGCTTGGGCGGCAAACTTCTCGGGGTCAAAGTGGCCTTGTGCATCGCGGCAACCGAAATAACCCGAGCCAATCTCCCAGATCAGGTCTCCGCCGTGCACCCGGTGGTGGCTGGAGATGGAGCCTTCGCCCGTGTCGTGGGCAAAGCCGCCCAGCTTGGCACCTTGGTTCAAAGCCATGATGGCATTGGCACTCAAAGCGCCAAAACTCATGGCCGACACATTGAACAGGCTCATGGAATAAGGCTGGGTGCATTGATCGCCACCGACAGGCACGCGAAAGTCATGGCTCTCAATGCGACTCGGGGCGATGGAGTGGGTCAGCCACTCATAGCCCAAGGCGCGCAGATCGAGTTGGGTGCCAAAAGGTCGTTTGTCCGATTGGCCTTTGGCCCGCGCATACACCAAAGAGCGTTGGGCGCGCGAAAAGGGCGCAGCGTCGGTTTCGCTCTCTAAAAAGTATTGCCGAATTTCGGGTCGGATGTACTCCAACATGAAACGCAAATGGCCAATGATGGGGTAATTGCGCAACACCGCGTGGTGTTGTTGTTGCAGGTCATAGGCCCCAATGGCGGTGAGCGCGCCAAAAACAAGCAGCCACAGCACTTGGCCCCCACCGGCAAAGACCATCAGGGCCGACAGGCACAAGCCCGCCATGGCGACAAAAAAAGCCGTGTAGCGGACGGGATAAATTTGATTCAGGCGTTCGAGCATGTCTGATTCCGCCCAATGGAGCGGCCTATTCTGGGGGGTGTTGCAAGCGGGTGGCCAAGCGATTTTGCGCCAAAGTCGAAACCTCGCTGCGCAGGCGGGCTTGCACCAATTGGTGATCGGCGATGCGCTGCACGGCATGCAAGTCATTCAAGATGGTGCTGCGCAAGCCCAACAATTGGGCTTCAATGGCGGCCAGTTCCTCGCGCAGGCGCTTTTGTTCACGCATGCCTTGGTTCAGTTGAGAGACTTCAGCGGCGATGCGCTGCCAATGGTCGGTCAACTCATCGGTGGGCGGTGTGTGCAGTTGCTCCAGCAATTCGCCCAGCAAAGGGTCGCGCAGGCCTTCTCCCAAGTGGCTGTCAAATGTGGGCCTCGGGCTGGCGCTGTGACCATCGTCTTGAAAGTCTTCGAGGGGAATCAATGCTGCCGCGTCTGGGGCAGGCTCTAGACTGGACGCCACCGCCGTGATGGCTGGATCAACCTCTTGGCCGGGCGTGACCCAGCCTTGATCCGGGATGTATTGCTTGAGCCCCTTGCGGGGGATGAATCGGCTGGTCTTCATGCGCGTGGCGTTCACGGTTTGGTGTCCACAGCGGCGCGTGACATGCGGCGCAAAAACTGCGGTATCCCCAAGGCGGTCATGCTGCGTGCGGCCAATGAGGCGGGTTCTTTTTCCAGCACTTTGCGCTGGCGGTGTAGGCCCAAGACCGAATGCTGGGGGCTGGCCGAAGCCTGTGCCAATAGACCCGCCCCTGAGCTGGGCAGTACCGACGTTGCGACCCCAGGCAATGGGTTGTTGCGCCGACCCAAAACCGGACCGGCGGGCGCGCGCTTGGCACGCAGCTCGGCTTCGCGGTTGTGGATGTCGCGCACTTCGCACACGGCGCGGGCAAATTCCAAAAACGACTGGCCACAGTCGTTGCGGGCATCCATCAGGTAGCCGCGCTGGAACATGTCGCGCGCGGTTTGCGATTCCAACACAGGCGGGGCCAGCATGAAGCTGACCGGAAAGCGTTGCATGGAAAACATGTCCATCTCGAGTTGCTCCAAGGTGACCCGAGTCGGGCACAGCAGCAAGGTGGGCGAGCGCAGGGTGGCCGAGTCAAACACCCATCGGTGGCGTGCCAAAAAGCCAGCAGTGGTGGCCATTTCAATCTCTGACACCGAGGTGGGCACGATGATCAGATCAAACTCAAACATCAACTCAGCCGCGATGGCGTCACTCCAGGTCAGGTCGCAGACCACCACATCGCTGCTGCTGGCGGCACGGCGCAGGTGCAAACGCGCTTCCAAAATGGGCCGATTACCGCCTTTGTCCAGTGGCAAGTGCTCGTGCAAGACCACCACGCCGATCTGGGGCGCTTGTTTCAGCCAGGTGCTGGATGAACCGTGTGAGTCCCAATCGATCAGCGTGGTCTCCAAGGCCATGCGGCGTCGAAAGAACGCAGCCAAATTGGCCGAAACCGTGCTTTTGCCCACGCCGCCCTTTTGGCTGGTCACCAAAATTTTGTATGCCATGTCGTTCAACCTTTTTGTTGCCAACTGACCGAGAAGCTGCAAGTGTTTTAAATCAACTACTTGCGAATATTTCCTCGTGCAGGGGATCGGATGTTATCCGGAACCCTTTGTATGTCAACAAAACTGTTGTTGAAATGTTAAATATGCAAAAAGTATTAAAAATCAAATTGCCTTGGCCAAACCCAACTTTTCGATCAAGCGCTTTTCGCTGGCATAAGTGCGCTGGGCAAAGCGGGCATATTCATCGCTGCCCATGTAAATCACCGGTTGGTCGTACTTTTCAAAGCTGGCGATGACCTGTGGATCCTCCAGGGCTTTCTTGAATGCTTCGTCCAAACGTTTGGTCAGGGCCGGTTCCATGCCGCGCGGCGCGCCAATGCCAAAGGGTGAGTCCGACACCGTTTCAAAGCCCAGCTCATTGAGGGTGGGCACTTGCGCCCAGCGCTTGGTGCGCTTGCTGCCGTAGGTGGCGAGCAAACGCATGGTGCCCGCATCCACATGCGGTGCCCAACCGGTGGCATCGCTGTGGGCCGCAATGTGGCCGCCCAGCAAAGCTTGCAGGCCATCGCTGCTGCCTTTAAAGGGCACGTGCTGCAACTCAATGCCGGCCTTCAAGGCGAACTCTTCCACCGCCAAATGGGGGGTGGTGCCATTGCCAGTCGAGCCGTAGGTGAATTTGCCTGGGTTGGCCTTGGCAAAGGTGACCAGGTCTTTGATGCTCTTAAAAGGGCTGTCGGCGCGCACCGCCATGCCAAAGGTATACCCGGTTAAGCAGGCGATATAGGTGAAGTCGCTCAAGGGGTTGAACATCATTTTTTGCATGTGTGGCAACCGCAATACGCCAATGGTGAGTTGCGACAAGGTATAGCCGTCGGGCTTGGCCGAGACCAACTCATTGGGGCCGAGCATGCCGCTGGCGCCGGGCTTGTTCTCCACCACCATGGTGCCACCGAGCACGCGCCCCGTGGCGTCGGCCAGCGCGCGCATGACCTGATCGCTGGAGCCGCCAGCGGGCCAAGGACAAATGAGCTTGATGGGTCGGTTGGGGTAGGACGCTTGGGACCAGGACGGCGCGGCCAATGAGCCAGCGCCCAAGGCCAAAGTTTTCAGCATGCTGCGGCGAGAGGGTGCGGTTTTCATGGAATCACCTCAAAGTTGAAAAAGGTTGAAGCGGGTCATGACATCAACCCACCCCCTGTATTTTCAAGGGCTTGGGTGGCGGGCCATACAGGGTTCTTATGGAAGTGAAAACCCCATTCACCCAAAAGTGCATTTGGCCCCATGCTTGTGCTTGATCGTATGCCTTGTTTTGAAAGCGCCGAATATGTACAAAAAACTTTTGTTGGCCTATAACGGCTCCGTGGCTAGACAAAAAGCTTTGATCGAATCGCGCGAGTTGGCCCAATGGGGGCAGGCCGAATTGCACCTGGTGGCGGTGATGCCCATGGCGCTCAATGCGGTGGTGGCCGAAGGCATTGTGTTTTCTACTGAACAAGAAGCGGCCCATCGCAAAGGTTTTGAGCAGGTGCTGGCGCAAGGCCTGTCGGCTTTGGCGGATCAGGGATTTGCCGCCACGGGCGAGTTGCTGCTGGGAGACCCGGTGCATGAGATTTGCGCCTGTGCCAAACGCATTGGCGCCGATTTGATCGTGGTGGGCCATGAGCACAAGAACAGTTGGGTTCAGCGTTGGTGGCATGCCTCCATCTCACCGTCGCTGATTGAGGAAGCCCCTTGCAGTGTTTTGGTGTCCATCATCTAGGCCGTGGTCGCGCTGACCAGGTGCGTGTGAACACG
>CAMDLJ010000048.1 GCA_945901665.1 Bordetella parapertussis
ACGGGTTTGTCCGCCGCCGTGGGTGTGCTGGTGGGCTTGCCGGCTTTGCGCATCAAGGGCATTTACCTGGGGATTGCCACCTTGTCTTTTGGCTTCATTGTCGAAGAGGTTCTGGCGCGCTGGGAAAGCGTCACCGGTGGCAACGCTGGCATCCATCTCAAAGCACCCAACTTGTGGGGCCATGCCGTCAACAGTGCGGAAGGGTTTTATTTTTTGTGCCTGGTGCTGGCCGTGATCAGCACCCTGGGGGTTCTGAATTTGCTGCGCTCGCCCACGGGTCGCGCATTTGTGGCCATTCGCGACTCTGAAATATCGGCCCAAAGCATGGGCATCCATCTGGCTTATTACAAAACTTTGTCATTTGCAGTTTCGGCGGCCTTGGCGGGATTGGGTGGTGCCTTGTACGGTCACAAAATGCAGTTCATCTCCCCCGATCAGTTCAGTGTGCTGCAGTCCATCGACTTGCTGCTCATGATTGTGGTGGGCGGTTTGGGTTCGGTGCACGGCGCCTTTTTAGGGGCTTTGTTTTTGATCGTCCTGCCCCAGTTGATTGCCTTGACCAAAGACAGCTTGCCAGATGCGATTGCTTTGGCCCCAGGCTTGCAATCCTTGGTCTATGGCCTGGTGTTGATCGCATTTGTGCTGTTTGAGCCCATGGGCTTGTACGGGCGATGGCTCAAGGTGCGCACCTATCTCCAGGTGTTTCCGTTTTACCGCCGAGGCTTGTTCAAGCGGCAAAAAACATTCCAAAAATCTGAACGCGTGCGTTGACCATGAGCGACACCTTGCTGCAAGCCCATGACCTGAGCGTCCAATTTGGCGGTGTGCGGGCCGTCCATGAAGTCAACTTCGATGTGCGCCATGGCGAGGTGTTCACCTTGATTGGCCCCAACGGTGCAGGCAAAACCACCGTCTTCAACTTGATCAGCCGCATCTACAACCCCACGCACGGCCACATCACCTGGCACGGCCCGCAAGGTGTGGTGAACTTGACCGAGCGAGCGCCCCACAGCATGGCCCAATTGGGCATTGCACGCACGTTTCAAAACATTGAGTTATTCGAGCACGCCAGCGTGTTGCAAAACCTGCTGATTGGTCGGCATGTCCATCAACAAACCGGTTTCTGGCAAAACCTGTTGTTCACGCCAGCGGTCAGGCGCAGCGAACGCGCGTTCAGGGTGTATGCCGAGCAGGTCATCGAGTTGCTGGACTTGCAACACCACCGCGATGCCTTGGTGGCTGGATTGCCCTATGGCGTGCGCAAGGTGGTTGAATTGGCGCGCGCACTGTGCACCGATCCCAAACTGCTTTTGCTCGACGAGCCTTCTTCTGGGCTGAACACCGAGGAAACCGACGACATGGCGTTTTGGATACGCGATATCCAACAAGAGTTGGGCGTGACTATTTTGATGGTCGAACACGATATGCGCTTGGTCAGCATGGTGTCGGACCGGGTCTTGGCGATGAACCAAGGCCAGGTGCTGGCTTTGGGCAGTCCGTCTGAAGTGCAAAGCCACCCACGTGTGGTGGAGGCGTATTTGGGCAGTGCCGACGACGTCAGCCATTTGCGGCGGGTCACCCCATGAACACCAGCACCAACCCCTTGTTGCAACTGCTCAATGTGGAGAGCAGTTACGGCCCCATCAAAGCCATCCGCGGCGTGAGCTTGGACGTGTATGCAGGCGAAATTGTCACGGTCCTGGGATCGAACGGCGCGGGCAAAACCACCATCTTGAAAACCATCTCCGGCATCATCGACCCGCGCAAAGGCAATGTGTCGTTCAAAGATGCCGACATCACGGCCAAAGACCCGGCCGACATTGTTCGCCGTGGTCTGTCGCATGTGCCCGAGGGGCGCGAAGTGTTTCCACTTCTCAGTGTGCGGGATAACTTGGCGATGGGCGCTTACACCCGGCAAGACCGCGACAAGGTTGAGCGTGACATGGCCCAGGTGTATCAATACTTTCCCATCTTGAAAGAACGTGCAGACCAAGATGCCGGCTTGCTCTCTGGTGGTCAGCAACAAATGCTGGCTTTGTCGCGGGCCTTGATGGCGCAACCCGATTTGATTTTGCTGGACGAACCCAGCCTGGGACTCAGCCCCAAATTGACCAAAGAAATTTTTGAGATCGTGGTGCGCATCAACCGTGAACGCGGCACCACCATTTTGTTGGTTGAGCAAAATGCCAATATGGCTTTGAACGCAGCCGACCGCGGTTATGTGCTGGAGAACGGGCGCATCGTGATGCAAGACACCTGCGAGCGGCTGCGCGAAAAAGAGGACATTCGCGAGTTTTACTTGGGCATCAAAGAAGATGGCGTGCGCACGGAGCGGCGCTGGAAGAAAAAGAAAACCTGGCGCTGAGCATGAGCAACTTGTGGAACCTTCATCATTTGCAAGGCAGACCTGACACTGTCCTGCCCGGCGAAACGATACCCGCCATGTTTTGGAACGCGGTCGAACAGCGCGCAGACAAGGTGTGGTTGCGGCAAAAAGAGCTGGGCGTTTGGCGCAGCTGGACTTGGCGCGAATGCGGCGATTGGGTGCAAGCTTTGGGCGACGGCCTGCTCAGCTTGGGTGTGCAACCGCATGATCGCTGCGCCATTTTGGCCAATACCTGCCGCGAATGGGTGTTGAGCGACCTGGCCATTCTGTGTTGTGGTGCCGTGTCCAACGGCATCTACCCCACCGACGCGGCGACCCAAGTGCAGTACCTGTGCCAAGACTCTGAGACCGTGGTCTTGTTTGTGGAAAACGATGAGCAGCTCGACAAGGCTTTGGCGGTGCGTGATCAACTTCCGCGCCTGCGCCACATTGTGGTGTTTGACATGGGCGGGCTGCGTGATTTGAAAGACCCCATGGTGATCAGTTGGGCCGCTTTGGCTGACATGGGTCGTGCGTGGTTGAAGAACCACCCTGGCGCCTTGCGCGATCGCAGCGCCCAGTGTCAGGGAAGCGATTTGGCGATCTTGGTGTACACCTCTGGTACCACGGGCAAACCCAAGGGGGCCATGCACAGCCATGCCGGATTGGTGTATGCCGTGCGCGGCTACAACACCTTGGTGACGCAAGATGAGCGCGACGAACGCATGTGTTTTTTACCGCTGTGCCATATTGTTGAGCGCATCGGCGGGCAATACCAAGCGCTGTACACCGGCGCCGTGCTCAATTTTGTCGAAAACCCCGACACCATTGCAGAGAATGTGCGCGAAATCGCCCCCACCGTTTTTGTGGGAGTACCACGGCTGTGGGAGAAGTTTTACTCCAGCGTGATGATTGCGCTCAAAGAATCCAGCCCCTTGCAGCAAGCCATTTATGCCTGGGGCATTGGCGTGGGCGAGCAAATTGCCAATCGGGTGTTGGCACAACAACCCGTTTCCTTGACTTTGAAGTGCCAATTCACCGTGGCCCGCTGGTTGGTGCTCAACAATGTGCGAAAACTCATTGGTATCCACCGCGCGCGACTATTGCTCACTGGGGCTGCACCGATTTCACCTGCACTGATCAAGTGGTATTTGTCCTTGGGCTTGCCCATGCTGGAAGCCTGGGGCATGACCGAAACCTGTGGCGCGTCGACAGCCATGACGGCTGCGCGCATCAAGCCCGGCTCCATCGGACCGGCAGCTGCCTTCAATGAGGTTCGGTTGGACCCCCACACACAGGAAATTTTGGTGCGGGGACCCAATGTGTTCATGGGTTATTTGAACTTGCCCGAAAAAACCGCTGAGGCCATTGATGCCGATGGCTGGTTGCACACGGGAGACGTCGGCGCGGTCGATGCTGATGGCTACTTTCGCATCACCGATCGGATGAAAGACATCATCATCACCGCTGGCGGCAAAAACATCACGCCCAGCGAATTCGAAAACGAGCTGAAATTTTCTCCCTACATCACCGACGCGGTCTTGGTGGGCGATCAAAAACCTTACCTCACCGCGATCATCATGATCGACCAAGACAATATCGAAAAATTTGCCCAGGACCATGATGTTCCCTTCAGCAACTATGCCAGCCTGACCCAAAGCCCACAGGTGCAAACCCTGATTCAATCGGTGGTGGACCAGACCAACGCCCAGTTCGCTCGGGTGGAGCAAGTCAAAAAGTTTTGGTTGCTCGACACCCAACTCACGGCCGAGGACGAAGAACTCACCCCAACCATGAAGCTCAAGCGCCAATTGGTGCAAAAAAAGTATGCGCACCAGATTGAGGCCATGTACCGTGGCTGAACACCCAGCCATTCGGGCTAACCATGGCTTGACAGGCATGGCCGGTGAAGCAGAATCTAACCTTATTTCAACCTTGGAGACATGCATGACCTCACTGCCTCGCATCAGCCCGCTGATCGCCCTCGCGGCTTGCCTATTCACCCCCTTGAGCTGGGCCCAGTCTCAGGGTGTGGGCAAAACAGAAATCAACTTGGGCTCGATCCAAGACCTCTCTGGCCCCTTGGCCGGCTTTGGCAAACAAGTGCGCCTGGGCATGTTGTTGGCGGTCGATGAGCTCAACGAGCAAGGCGGCATCAATGGCCGCAAGCTCACCATCAAGATTGAGGATTCCGGCTACGACCCCAAAAAAGCATTTTTGGCAGCCCAAAAATTGGTCAACCAAGACAAGATTTTTGCCATGGTGGCCCACATCGGAACGGCACAAAACCTGGCTGCCATGCCCGTGCAGTTTGAAAAGAATGTCGTCAACTTCTTTCCCGTCACGGCGGCGCGCGAGATGTTTGAGCCATTTCACCGGCTGAAGTATTCTTTTGCCGCCACCTATTACGACCAGGTGCGGGTGTCCACCGCCATGTTGGTCAAGGAAAAAGGCGTCAAGAAAATTTGCACCTTGTACCAAGACGATGAATTCGGCCTCGAAGTTGTGCGCGGCGCTGAGGCTGGCCTCAAGTCCATCAACATGGAATTGGCCGAGCGCACCACCTATAAGCGTGGATCCACCGACTTTTCGTCACAAATTGCCAAGCTCAAGTCCTCGGGCTGCGAGATGGTGGTTTTGGGCACCATCATCCGCGAAACCATTGGTGCCATTGGAGAATCGCGCAAAACCGGCTTCAACCCGATTTTCTTGGGCTCGTCAGCGGCGTATACCGACTTGATTCACAAATTGGGCGGCAAAGCAATGGACGGTTTGTATGCGGCCATGACTGCACAACACCCTTACCTGGATGAAGCTTCACAACCCATTCGTTTTTGGGCCAACAAATACAAAACCAAGTTCAACGAAGATCCCACCGTGTTTTCCGTCTACGGTTACAGCGCTATCAATAACTTTGCCACCGCCGCACGCAAAGCCGGCACCAACCTGACCACCGACAGCTTCATCAAAGCCATGGACACCATGGTCTTTCCCAAAGACATGTTTGGCGGGCCTGAGCTGACCTTTGGGCCTGAGAAACGCCTGGGCAACTATGCTTCCCGCTTGTCACAAATCCAAGACGGCAAATGGAAGGTGACGACCGACTATTTCAAATAAGCCGTTCACGCGCCCAGTTCAAAACCCCGCTGTACCCCAGTGGGGTTTTTTCATGGTTCGATCAGGAAACAATGAATGCCGCCGCACCCGTGGCAACGAGTTCTTCGCCTGGGCCCCAAAAAGACATTTGCAAGTTGGCCACCCTCGAACCCAAACGCAAGACTTGGGCGCGCACTTCAAAACGCTCCCCAATGGCTTGGCGCAAATAATCCACACGCATATCAATGGTGCCCAAGCGGTCAAACCGGTTCAAGCGTTTGGCAATGGGTTCATCCATGTGCTTGGCGCCCAAAGCCGCCATCACCGCCAGGCCTGCCACACCGTCCATGCATGAAGCGATCACACCACCGTGCAAACGCTGATGCCCGTAGTGACCAATCAAGTCAGGGTGCATGCCCATATGGCAGCTCACCTCTGTGGGCGACACGCGGTCGATGCGCAAACCCAATACCCGGTTGAAACAAATTTTCTCTTCAAAGATGAGTTTCAAACCCGCGATGAACTCGGGCTCATAAACCACAGATGAAGAGTTGGGTTTTTTCACAATTGCGCGGGGCTTTGACAGCCCGGCCACAAAAGCTTTTTGGCGGCCAGGCACCCTGCGCTCACAGCTTGGAGAAGTCGGGTTTGCGCTTTTGCAAAAACGCACCAAAGGCTTCTTTGGCTGCAGGCTCGGTGAGCATGCGCCTGAAGATGTCGCCCTCTTGCTGCATGCGCTCGAGCACCGCCGGAAGCTGCGCACCTTTGAGCAATCGCTTGGTCTCGATCAAACTGCTCAAGGGTTTGGCGGCGAGTTTGCGCGCTTGCTGTTGGGCATAGGCGTTGGCTTCTGTGGGCGGCAACACCCGGTTGACCAATCCCACCTCCAAGGCGGCTTCCGCCATAAATGGCTCGCCCAGCAACAAGGCCTCAGACGCACGCTGGTGGCCCATCAAGCGCGGCACCAACAAGCTCGATGCCGCCTCGGGGCACAAACCCAAATTCACAAACGGCATGGAAAAAGCCGCGTTGTCACCGGCATAAACCAAGTCGCAGTGCAGCAGCATCGTCGTGCCCACACCCACCGCCGGGCCACACACCGCTGCAAGCAAGGGTTTGGGAAAGGTGGCAATGCCTTTCAAAAAATGAAACACCGGGGCGTCTGCACCCGTGGGTGGCTGATGCAAAAAATCCGCCACATCATTGCCTGCACTGAACACCGTCTCATGGCCCTGAATCACCAACACCCGTTGGCTGTCGTCTTGGGCCGCTTGGGCAATGCCTTGGGCCAAAGCGGCGTACATGGCTGCGGTGAGGGAGTTTTTTTTCTCTGCCCGGTTGATGGTCAAGGTGGTGACGCCAGCGTCCACATGGGTCAATATCTCATTCATGCTCAGTCCTTTTTGCTTTCAGCCGTTTCGGTATCGGGGGCTCGCAGCCAAGTTTGGGTTCGGTAAAACGGGCCAATGTAGCCCCGAACTTGCATTTTTTTACCGCCTTCGATGGGCGTGAATCGCACGTTGTATTCCTTGCCTTCGTTCGGATCCAGAATTTTGCCGCCGCTCCAAACATTCTCCCCTGCTTCTTTTTTGACGCCACGAATGATTTCCATCCCAATGATGGTTTGGTTCTTGCGGTCGTCTTTGCAATCTTCGCAGGTTCTTTTGGCCTTGGGGTCTGGCTTGAGCGCTCGCCCCACGCGACCGGTGATCACGCCATTGGCCTCGATGATGATGACTTCACCCTTGGGTTCGTTGCTTCGGTCATCGATGGTGTGCCACACCCCCACAGGCGTGACTTGGGCCAGCACGTGTGTCACGCAAAACCATGCAGCGAAGGCCAAGGCGGCAGGTAACTTGATCTTCAAATTCATGTTCATCCTTTTTTCCAAACTTTCAAGCCAAGGCTGCTTCGCTGTCCATCAGCACATCCACCCCTGTGCGCGCGGTTTGCATCAAGCTGGCCGTCTCGGGCAAGAGCTTGGCAAAGTAAAAACGCGCCGTTTGCAGTTTGGCTTGGTAGAAGGGGTCGCGGTTGCCAGCGGCCAATTGGCGCAAGGCCAATTGCGCCATGCGGGCCCAAAAGTATGCGAACACCAAGTGCCCCGCCACACGCATGTAGTCCACTGCGGCGCCACCGACTTCATCGGCGTTGCCCAAGGCCTTCATGCCAATTTCTTGGGTGAATGCGGTCATTTGTTGGCCCAATTTGGCCAGTGGCTGAACAAAAGCGGCCATGTCTTCATTGCCAGACTCCTCGGCGACCAAAGCTGCTATGCGTTGGCCCCACTTTTTCAGTGTGGCCCCTTGGTTACCCAACACCTTGCGGCCCAACAAATCCAAACTTTGAATGGTGTTGGTGCCCTCGTAAATCATGTTGATGCGGGCATCGCGCACATATTGCTCCATGCCCCATTCGCGGATAAAGCCATGCCCACCCAGCACTTGCAAACAAGCGGACGTGGCTGTCCACCCGTTGTCGGTCAAAAAGGCTTTGACGATGGGCGTGAGCATGGCCACTTCTTCCAATGCGTCGGCGCGCACTTTTTCATCGGGGTGGTTGAGTTGTTGGTCGATCAACAGAGCGCAATGCAGGCTCAATGCACGACCACCCTCGGCATAGGCCTTGGCCGTGAGCAGCATTTTGCGCACATCAGGATGAACCAAGATGCTGTCGGCTGGTTTCTCGGGGGTTTTCACGCCTGATAGGCTTCTGGATTGGATGCGCTCTTTGGCATAGGCCAGCGCATTTTGGAAGGCCACCTCGGTCAAACCCAGGGATTGCATGCCCACCCCGATGCGCGCCGCATTCATCATCACAAACATCGCCGCCAAACCTTTGTGCGGCTGACCGACCAAATGACCCACCGCGCCATCCAGCGTCATTTGACAAGTGGCACTGCCGTTGATGCCCATCTTGTGCTCAATGCCACTGCAAAAAATACCATTGCGCTCTCCCAATTGACCCTGTGCATTGATCAAATGCTTGGACACCACAAACAGGCTGATGCCTTTGCTGCCAGCCGGTGCATCTGGTAATCGCGCCAACACCAGGTGAACGATGTTGCTGACAAAGTCATGGTCACCAGAACTGATGAAAATTTTGTTGCCCGTGATTTTGTAAGCGCCATCGGCCTGGGGCTCGGCCTTGGTGCGCAACAAACCCAAATCGGTTCCGCAATGGGCTTCGGTCAGGCACATGGTGGCGGTCCATTCGCCACTGGTGAGTTTGGGCAAAAACAATGCTTGTTGCTCGGGTGTACCGTGGGCGTGCAGGCACTCATAAGCGCCGTGGGTCAAGCCCGGGTACATGGTCCAGGCTTGGTTGGCACTGTTGAGCATTTCATAAAAGCACTGGTTGACCACAATTGGCAGGCCTTGGCCGCCGTATTGCGGGTCGCAACTCAACGCGGGCCAGCCGCCAGCCACGAACTGGGCAAAAGCCTCTTTGAATCCGTCCGGGGTTTTGACGGCATGGGTGTCTCTGTCCCAATGACAGCCTTGTTGGTCGCCGCTGGCGTTGAGCGGGAACAGCACCTGGGTCGCAAACTTGCCGCCTTCTTCGAGCACCGCTGTGATGGTGTCGGCGTCGGTTTCAGCATGGGCCGGCAATTCCTGCAAGGCTTGGGGCACTTGAAGCAATTCGTTCAGTAAAAAATGCATGTCGCGCAAGGGTGGGGTGTAGGTGGGCATGGTGTCCTCAGTGTCAAAAAAAGTAAACAGTTGAAAGGGTTTGGAAATTTGGTTCTGGACTGGCTACGGGCGCTCAGCGCCCACTGCCAAAGTTGCAGGTGTGGCGCCATAGCGGTGCAATATGTGCTCAAAACTGCGTTGGGCCAAGCCCAGTGCCCTTTTGTTTTTGAGAAATCGGGCGTCATAGTGACAAGCCAAAATCAGGCCGTGGATTTCAAATGCCATTTGGTCGGCATCGGTTTGCTTGGCCAAGTCGCCTTGTTCAACCGCCATGCCCACCGCGCGGTGCAAGGCGGCCATCCAGGTTTGCACCGAACTGGCCAAAGCATCGCGCACCGGCCCCGGTCGGTCATCAAACTCCGCCGCTCCACTGATGTACAAGCAACCCGAGTCGATTTCGGCACTGGTGCGCTGCATCCAGTTGGCAAACAAAGCCCGCAAGCGGGGCAAGCCTCTGGTCAGCAACAAGACCGGGTAAAACACCTCTTGCTCAAAGCGGTAGTGGTATTCGCGGATGACCGATATTTGCAACTCTTCGCGCGAACCAAAATGGGCAAAAACGCCAGATTTGCTCATGCCAGCCATTTCGGCCACCGCCCCAATGGTCAAGCCCTCCAAACCCATTTGGGTCGCCAAACTCAGCGCCACGTCCACGATGGCCGTTTTGGTTTGCTGCCCCTTGTGCAGGGCGCGGCCTTCCCGGTTCGCGTCCGGGGTGTTGGTGTGGTTGAGGTTCAAGGCGTTGCGCATAAAAAAGAACGATCGTGCTATTTTGCGCCAAAAACAGGTCGTTTTGTCCAGGCCCACCCAAATCCTTGGTTTTTTTGGGCATTTAGCTGCGCCATGGGGGACTTAAACTGAGGCCATGATTTCGACCCGCATCATTGCCATTCGACATGGTGAAACCGCCTGGAATGCCAGCACCCGCATCCAAGGACATACCGACATCCCCCTCAACGAGCATGGCCAACGCCAAGCCCAGTTGCTGGCGCAGGCCTTGGCCCAAGCCGACAAGATTGACGCCATTTACAGCAGTGACTTGCAGCGGGCACTGGCCACGGCGCAAGCCTTGGCCCTGCAAACCGGTGCGCGCTTGATCACCCATGTGGGGTTGAGAGAACGCGCTTTTGGCGAATTTGAAGGCCGCAACTTTGCCCAAATTGAACAGGAGATGCCCGAGCAAGCCCAGCTTTGGCGCACCCGGGTGCCCGATTGGACGCCGCCCGGTGGGGGCGAATCCTTGTTGGTCATGCAGCACCGGGTGATGACCACGGTCAACGCCCTGGCCCAGCAGCACCCTGGGGAGCAGATCGCTGTGGTGGCACACGGGGGTGTGCTGGATTTGCTCTACCGCGCCGCCACCCAACAAAGCTTGCAAGCGCCACGCAGTTGGCATTTGGGCAATGCCACGGTCAACCGTTTGCTGTGGACCCCAGAAAGCCTGACGTTGGTGGGCTGGGGCGACGATGCCCACTTACAAGGGCCCGTGCGCGATGAAGCCTAGCTGATGGGCACTCACTCGCCAAACAAACCGCTTTCGCGCTGGGGTGCCGCCACCCCCATGTGCCGATAGGCCGCCAACGTGGCGATGCGACCCCGCGGTGTGCGCTGCAAAAAACCTTGCTGAATCAAAAACGGCTCGATCACGTCTTCGATGGTGTCGCGCTCTTCGCCAATGCTGGCCGCGATGTTGTCCAAGCCCACCGGGCCACCGTCAAAGCGGTGAATGACGGCTTCCAATAACTTGCGGTCCATCAAATCGAAACCTTGCGGATCCACATCGAGCATGGCCAACGCAGCCTGGGCCACGGCTGGGGTGATGCGCCCATCGGCCTTGACCTCGGCATAGTCACGCACCCGCCGCAGCAAGCGGTTGGCAATGCGCGGTGTGCCGCGCGAGCGACGGGCGATCTCGAAGCCGCCTTGCTCGTCGAGCTGCGCTTTGAGCAAACCGCCGCTGCGCATGACGATGCGCTGCAACTCCTCGGCACTGTAAAACTCCAAACGCGCCACGATGCCAAAGCGGTCGCGCAGCGGGTTGGTCAACATGCCGGCTCGGGTGGTGGCCCCCACCAAGGTGAAAGGCTGCAAATCGAGCTTGATGCTGCGCGCTGCCGGCCCCTCGCCGATCATGATGTCAATTTGGTAGTCCTCTAGGGCGGGGTACAAAATCTCCTCCACCACGGGCGACAAGCGGTGGATTTCATCGATGAACAGCACATCGTTTTTTTCCAAATTGGTCAATAGCGCGGCCAAGTCCTTGGGTTTTTCCAACACCGGCCCACTGGTTTGGCGCAGGTTCACACCCAGCTCTTGCGCAATGATGTGGCTGAGCGTGGTTTTGCCCAAACCCGGCGGCCCAAACAGCAGCACGTGGTCGAGGGCTTCATCGCG
>CAMDLJ010000049.1 GCA_945901665.1 Bordetella parapertussis
ACTGACAGGCATAGGTGCAAATTGCCAGGTCAATCAGGGGGCCTTTGGCCGCAAGCTTGGCGTTTTTGACAGACAAATCGCCCACCATCAGCCAGCAGCTAGTGCCCACTGTGGGCTCAGTGGGGCCCAGCCGCCAAGGCCTGGGCCAGTTGGTTGTGCCGATCAATCAGCGGCCCCATGTCCACCGTGGCGATCTGCCCCTCGCGCACCACCACACGGCCGTTGACGATGGTGCAGTCGGCGTTGTCGCTGGCGCACAGCAACAGGGCGCCCACCGGGTCGTGCACGGCGGCTCCGGCCATGCTCAAGGTGTCGGTGCGAAACATCGCGATGTCGGCGCAATAGCCTGGGGTGATTTGCCCAATTTCATGGGCGCGGCCCAACACCTGTGCGCCGCCGCGTGTGGCCAGTCGCAGCGCGTCGCGTGGGGTCATCTCGGCGGGGCCCAGGTCGCAGCCAAACACCGTGCGGCCCTGGTCTTGGCGCGGCGCATCCATTGCCCGGCCCACGCGCGCGAGCAACATGGCTTGGCGCGCTTCGTTGAGCAAGTGACCCGCATCGTTGCTGGCGCTGCCGTCTACGCCCAGGCCCACGGGCACGCCGGCATCGAGCATTTTTCGCAGGGGCAAGATGCCGCTGGCCAAGCGCATATTGCTGCATGGGCAATGGGCAATGCCGGTGCGGGTTTTGGCAAAGAGGTAGGTGCCTGCTTCATCGAGCTTCACACAATGGGCATGCCACACGTCGCTGCCCACCCAGCCCAGGTCTTGGGCGTACTGCGCCGGGGTGCAGTTGAATTTTTCCTGGGTGTAGGCGATGTCGTGGTCGTTCTCTGCCAAGTGGGTGTGCAGGCGCACGCCCAGGGCGCGGGCCAGTTCAGCCGATGTGCGCATCAGCTCTTGGCTCACGCTAAAGGGCGAACAAGGGGCCACGGCCACATGGGTCATGGCGCCAAAGCGGGCGTCATGATGGGTTTCGATCAAACGCTGGGTTTCTTTCAAGATGAAGGCTTCGTTCTCCACCACGGCGTCGGGTGGCAAGCCACCTTGGCTTTGGCCCACGCTCATGCTGCCGCGCGTGGCGGTGAAGCGCATGCCCATGGCGTGCGCGGCCTCAATGCTGTCGTCCAAGCGCACGCCGTTGGGGTAGATGTAGAGGTGGTCGCTGGTGGTGGTGCAGCCGCTGAGCAGCAACTCGGCCATGGCCACTTGGGTCGACACCCGCACCATCTCGGGGGTGAGGCCGGCCCACATGGGGTACAGGCCTTGCAGCCACGCAAACAACTCGGCGTTTTGCACATGGGGCACGGCGCGGGTCAGGCTTTGCACCATGTGGTGGTGGGTGTTGACCAAACCCGGCACCACCACGTGGCGACGCGCGTCGATCACTTCGTCGGCGCTGCTCAGCCATTCGGCGGGCACTTCGGCCGCATTAACAACGGCTTCAATGCGCCCATCGCGCACCCAAATGGACGCGTTGCGCCACTCGGTACCCGCGTCATTTTGGGTGGCAATGCATTGGGCTTGGTGGATGAGCAGACTGGGCATGGTTGATCCATAAATCAGTGGGTGACAAAGTGTCGCATGGCACAGGGCTGGCACCGGGGCCAGAGCCCAGGCGGTATATTCACCCACCACGTGTCCAACCGACCCATGTCCAGCCCTTTGACGCCTCCCCCCACTGCCGTGCCCGAGCCCTTGTTGACATTGGAGGGCATCACCAAGCGTTACCCATCGGTGGTCGCCAATGACGCGGTGTCGCTGCGCGTCATGCCCGGCGAAATTCATGCGGTGTTGGGCGAAAACGGCGCTGGCAAGTCCACCTTGATGAAGGTGATTTACGGCGCCACCCAGCCCGATGAGGGGCGCATATTGTTTCAAGGTGAGGTGGTGCGCATTCGCAACCCACAGGTGGCGCGCCAGTTGGGCATTGCCATGGTGTTTCAGCACTTCAGTTTGTTTGACAGTTTGAGCGTGGCCCAAAACGTGTGGCTGGGTTTGGATGCGACATGGACCTTGCCCGAGGTGCGCGCGCGCATTCTGGACAAAGCCGCGCAATATGGCTTGGACATGGACCCCGACCGACCGGTGCACACCCTGAGCGTGGGTGAGATGCAGCGGGTGGAGATCATCCGCGCCTTGCTCACCGATCCGCGCTTGTTGATTTTGGACGAGCCCACTTCGGTGCTCACCCCGCAAGCCGTGGACAAGTTGTTTGTGGTGTTGCGCCAACTGGTGGCCGAGGGCTGCAGCATTTTGTACATCAGCCACAAGTTGCATGAAATCCGTGCCTTGTGCACCCGCTGCACGGTGTTGCGCGCGGGCCGCGTCACCGGTGAGTGCGACCCGCGCCAAGAGAGCAACGCGTCGCTGAGCCAGCGCATGATCGGCAGCGAGCCCCCCACCTTGTTGCGCCAGCGTCGATCGCCAGGGCCTGTGTTGTTTCAGGTGTCTGGCTTGAGCTTGCCGCGCAGCGAGCCCTTTGGGGTGGACTTGTCTGACGTCGGTTTGGCGCTGCGTGCGGGTGAGGTGTTGGGGATTGCGGGTGTGTCGGGCCATGGGCAACGCGAACTGCTGGCCGCCATGTCCGGCGAGGACACCCGAGCCCAGCCCCAGACCATGGTTTTGGGGGTCGAAGCGGTGGGGGCATGGCCGCCGCCTGCGCGGCGTGCTTTGGGCTTGCACTTTGTGCCCGAAGAGCGCTTGGGCCGTGGCGCGGTACCGGGCATGGATTTGGCACACAACTTATTGCTCACCCGCCAAGAAGCGGTGGGGCGTGGCGGCTGGATTCATCTGCGCCCGTTGCAAGCGCAGGCGCGCGCGGTGATCGAGCGCTTCCGCGTGAAGGCCAGCGGTCCGCGGGCCTTGGCTCAGTCGTTGTCGGGTGGCAATTTGCAAAAGTTCATTGTGGGCCGCGAGATCGATGCCAAGCCCCGGGTGCTGCTTCTTTCACAACCCACCTGGGGCGTGGACGTGGGTGCGGCGGCGCACATCCGGGCTGCTATTTTGGGCTTGCGCGATGCCGGTTGTGCGGTGCTGGTGGTCAGCGAAGAACTCGACGAGTTGTTTGAGTTGTGCGATGGCTTGCATGTGATGGCCCAGGGGCGTTTGTCTGCGCGCATCGACCGCGATCAAGCGGATGTGGCTTTGATCGGCAGTTGGATGAGCGGTTTGTGGCCGCAAGCGGCCAGCGCCGCAGCGGGGGGCGGCGCATGATTCGCTTGGAGCCCCGTGCCTTGCCCTCTGCCGCCTGGACTTGGGCTGCGCCGTTTTTGGCCTTGGTCATCACGGTGCTGTTGGGTGTGATGCTGTTCACAGCCATGGGCAAAGACCCGGTGGCGGCCTTGCGGGTGTTTTTTTGGGAGCCGATCAAAAGCCCTTATGCCTTGGGCGAGTTGGTGGTCAAGGCCACGCCCTTGCTCCTCATCGCGCTGGGCTTGGCCCTGTGCTTTCGGGCCAATGTGTGGAACATAGGTGCCGAGGGCCAGTATGTGATGGGCGCGATTGCCGCCTCTGGCGTGGCGCTGCAGTTGGGTGGGGTGGCGGGTGCTTGGGTATGGGTCATTTTGGCGGGTGTGATGGGTGGCATGGTGTGGGCAGCCTGCGTGGCATTTTTGCGCGAGCGCTTTCATGCCAATGAAATTTTGGTCAGCCTGATGTTGGTGTATGTGGCGGTTCAGGTTTTGGGTTATTTGGTTTTTGGCCCCTGGAAAGACCCGGCGGGCTACAACTTTCCGCAAACCCAAACCTTTGACGCGGCCACCCGCATTCCGCGCCTCATGGCGGGCTCGCGCATGCACTGGGGCATGCTGTTGGCGGTGCTGGGGGTGGTGGGCTTGTGGGTGTTTTTGTTTCGCACCCGGGCCGGTTGGGCGCAACAGGTTGCAGGTGCCGCCCCCATGGCGGCGCGGTATGCGGGATTTTCTTCGCGTCAAGCTTTGTGGGTGGCTTTGCTGGTGTCGGGGGGTGCTGCGGGTTTGGCCGGTGCCTTGGAGGTGGCCGGACCCATTGGTCAGCTCACCCCCTATGTGCCGGTGGGCTACGGATTTGCCGCCATCATCGTGGCTTTTGTGGGCCGCTTGCACCCAGTTGGCATGGTGTTTTCGGCATTGCTGATGAGCATGTTCTACATCGGTGGCGAGTTGGCGCAGTCGCGTTTGGGCCTGCCCAAGTCGCTCACCGGCGTGTTTCAAGGTTTGTTGTTGTTTAGCTTGCTCACCTGTGATGTGCTGATCCACCAACGCCTGCGTTGGGTGCAAACCCCCCGGAGCCCTGCCTGATGGACACCTACGCGTTGTTGTTGGCCGCCAGCTTGCAAGCGGGCACGGTGTTGGCCCTGGCCGCTTTGGGCTTGTTGATCAACGAAAAAGCCGGTGTCGTTAACTTGGGTGCCGAGGGCATGATGCTGTGCGCGGCCATTGCGGGTTTCGCCACTGTGGTGCATACCGGCAGCGACATGCTGGGCTTTGCCGCCGGTATGTTGGCCGGTGCGGTGCTGGCCGCAGGTTTTGGGGCTTTGGTGGTGGGGCTCAACACCAACCCCTACGCCACCGGTTTGGCGCTGAGTTTGCTGGGCACGGGTTTGTCGGCCTTTGTGGGCGTGTCGTATGTGCAAGCCAAAGTGCCCGAGCGCCAGAGTTATGCCGTGCCGGGGTTGAGCGATGTGCCTTGGCTGGGAGACGCCTTGTTCAAGCACCACCCCATGGTCTACGCCGTGATCGGATTGACCCTGTTTCTGATGTGGTGGTTTGAACACTCGCGCACAGGTTTGGTTCTGCGCGCTGTGGGCGAGTCGCCCCAGTCGGCCCATGCCCTGGGCCACCCGGTGCGGCGCATTCGCATGCTGGCTGTGGTGGCCGGTGGGGCCTTGTGTGGTTTGTCAGGGGCTTATTTGTCGGTCATTTACACCCCCTTGTGGGTCGAGGGCATGGTGGCGGGCAAAGGCTGGATTGCCCTGGCCTTGACCACCTTTGCCACCTGGCGCGCTGCCCGCGTTTTGTGGGGTGCTTATTTGTTTGGTGGGGTGACCATGCTGCAGTTCCACATGCAAGCCAGTGGTTGGGATGTGCCCAGCCAGTTTTTGAGCATGTGGCCTTATTTGGTCACCATTTTGGTGCTGGCCTTGATTTCGAAAAACCCCATCTGGATCAAAGCCAATATGCCGGCCTCGCTTGGCAAACCCTTCACGCCGGGTTCATAATGGATTTTTTTTCGTTCATCAAAGGAAATTTCATGACGCATGTGAGCAAACGTTCTTGGTTGAGAACCCTGGCTTTGGGCACCGTGGCTGCGGCCGTTTTGGTGGCTTGTGGCAAAAAAGAAGAGCCCAAAGTGGTCGAAGCACCCAAGCCCGAGCCGCTGAAAATCGCTTTTGCGTATGTGGGCCCCGTGGGCGATGGTGGCTGGACGTTTGCACACGACAACGCCCGCAAGGCCATCGAGGCCGAGTTTGGCGACAAGATCAAAACCTCGTTTGTGGAAAGCGTGCCCGAATCTGCTGACGCCGAGCGCGTCATCCGTGACATGGCCAGCCAAGGCAACAAGCTGATTTTTGGCACCACCTTTGGTTATATGGAGCCCATGCTCAAAGTGGCCGCCGATCACAAAGACGTGAAGTTTGAGCACGCCACCGGCTACAAGCAAGCCGAGAACATGCGCACCTACGACAGCCGCACGTATGAGGGTGCTTACATGGCGGGTGTGATCGCGGGCAAGATGACCAAGAACAACACCTTGGGTGTGGTGGCCTCCATTCCCATCCCTGAGGTGGTGCGCAACATCAACAGCTTCACCATGGGTGCGCAATCGGTCAACCCGAAAGTCAAAACCAAGGTGGTGTGGGTCAACGAGTGGTTCAACCCGCCCAAAGAGACCGAGGCCGCCACATCCTTGATCAATGGCGGGGCTGATGTGCTGTTCCAAAACACCGATTCAGCAGCGGTGCTCAAAACCGCCGAAGAAAAAGGCAAGCGCGCCTTTGGTTGGGACTCGGACATGACCGCCTACGGCCCCAAAGCCCACTTGGCCTCGGCCATCATCAACTGGACACCTTACTACAGCAAAGCCACCCGCGAAGCCCTGGAAGGCAAGTGGACCGGTGGCACGGGTGTGTGGTGGGGCGTGAAAGAAGGCGCGATCGACATCGTGTCTATCGCGGAAGATGTGCCCGCCGACATCAAAACCAAAGTGGCAGAGATCAAAAGCGGCTTGAAGGATGGCAGCTTTGTGATTTGGAAGGGTCCGATTGTCGACAACACCGGCAAAGAGGTCTTGAAAAAAGGCGAAGCGGCCGACGACAAGTTTCTGGGTGGTTTGAACTTCTACGTCAAGGGCGTTGAAGGCAAAGTGCCCGGTGGTGACAAAAAGTAAGCCCTTTTCAAATCCACAATAAACCGCCTTCGGGCGGTTTTTTTGTGGGCAAATGTGTGCGGCAAAATCCACGTCCATGTCGGGCCAAATGGCGCGACCGATCAGGAGCAGCACAGATGAATTTTTCAGCCATTGACCCGGCCCGTTTGCCCGAACTGTTGTGCGCCATGCCCAAGGCCGAGTTGCATTTGCACATCGAGGGCAGCTTGGAGCCTGAACTGATGTTTGACTTGGCACGGCGCAACCAAGTGCGACTGACCCATGCAGATGTGGCTGCGGTGCGCGAGGCTTATGCCTTTACCAACTTGCAAAGTTTTTTGGACATTTACTACGCGGGGGCCAGCGTGTTGCAGCAACCCCAAGATTTTTATGACCTGGCCTGGGCTTACTTCGAGCGCGCTGCTGCCGACCATGTGGTGCATGCTGAAATCTTTTTTGATCCGCAAACCCATACCCAGCGCCGCGTGTCCATGCGCACCGTGGTCAGTGGTTTGCACCGCGCATGCGAAGACGCGCGCACCAAGCTGGGCATTGACGCGCAATTGATCATGTGTTTTTTGCGCCATCTGAGCGAGGACGAGGCTTTCGACACTTTGGAGCAGGCCATGCCGTTTCGCGACAAGATCGTCGGTGTGGGCTTGGACTCGAGCGAAGTCGGGCACCCGCCCGAGAAGTTTGTGCGCGTTTTTGCGCGCGCCCGCCAAATGGGTTTTCGCTGTGTGGCCCATGCGGGGGAGGAGGGGCCGCCTGCTTACATTTGGTCAGCCTTGGACGGCTTGCAGGCCGAGCGCATTGACCATGGGGTGCAAGCCACGCAAGACGCTGCCTTGATGCAGCGACTGGCGCTGGAACGCACCCCCTTGACGGTTTGCCCGCTGTCCAATATCAAGTTGTGCGTGTTTCCCGATTTGGCCGCGCACAATTTGCTGGCCTTGCTGGACGCGGGTTTGTGCGCTTCGGTGCATTCCGACGACCCGGCCTATTTTGGCGGTTACATCAATCAAAACTTTTTACAAACTTTTGCGGCATTGCCCTTGACCGCTGCCCATGCCTACCAATTGGCGCGCAACAGCTTTGAAGCCAGCTTTGTGCCACAGCCGCAAAAGCAAGCATGGATGGCGCAGTTGGATGCATGCTTTGTTCGCTTTGGTGCGTGAAGCGTCTCATCGGTGACAGCCGTGAACACGCACTGCGGGCGCGTGTACTGGCTTTCCACATTGACAAGGCGATGGGCTGAATGCACATTTGCGGCATGTTTTTGGAGACCTTTGATGTTGAAACGTTTGACCCGCCGCAGCCTGGCATTGGTTTTGTCTTTGGCCTGTGTGGGCGTGATGGCCCAAAGCGATTACCCGAATAAACCCATCCGCATGGTGGTGGCCTGGCCCCCGGCCAGCGGCATTGACATCGTCATGCGCCACATCTCTGAGGCTTTGCGTGTCGAATTGGGCCAACCGGTCATCATTGAAAACCGCGCCGGCGCGGCCGGAGCCTTGGGCTCGGTGGCGGTGGCCAATGCCGCGCCCGATGGCTATACCTTGTTGTTCAACTCGGCGGCCATGAACATGCTCGCTGCCATGGGCACGCCCACACAGTACAGCATGCCCGATTCGTTCACACCCGTTGTGAATGTGTTTTCTTCGCCCATGGTGTTGGTGGCGCACCCGTCGCTGGACATCAAGTCACCCCAAGATCTGGTGGCTCTGGCCAAAGCCAAAAAAGGCGATTTGTTTTATGCCACCTCGGGTCACGGCGCACCATCGCATTTTGTGGCTGAATTGTTTCGGGCCCGCACGGGCATCGAGGCCACCGCCGTCCCCATGAAGGGCTCGCCCCAGGCCATGCTTGAACAAATTTCAGGTCGGGTGGCTTTCCACTTTGCTGTGGCTTCTACCGCCTTGGCCCCGGCCAAAGATGGCAAGGTCAAAGCGGTGGCGGTGACCAGCAAGTCGCGCTTGGCCGTGGCCCAAGACATCCCCACCATGGAAGAGTTGGGCTTTAAAAACTTCAATGCCAGCTATTGGAATGGGGTGTTTGGTCCCAAAGGCCTGCCCGCACCGATTGCTGAGCGCTTGGCCAATGCCTTCAACAAAGTGATGGCCCGTCCCGACATCCAAGAAAAGCTCATGCCCACTGCCAATGAGATAGACACCAGCAGCAGCCCGGCTCGATTCACCAGCATGATTCGGGACGACTTGGCGGTGTGGAGCGAAGTGGTGCGCTACGCCAAGATCAAGCCCGAGTGACGGGGCTATGAGCGGGCAGGACGGGCATCAAGCCCGGGCCTGCCACCCGCCATCGATGGGAATGGGCGTGCCGGTGATGTCGCCCGCATCCTCGCTGCACAAAAAAGCCGCCAAAGCGCCCACTTTGCTGGGTTGTACAAAGCGTTTGGAGGGTTGACGGGCTTTCAAAAAGTCAGCGGTCAAGGCCTCCTCGGACACACCGGCGTCTTGCGCCCTTTGGGTGATGAGTTTTTTCAGGTGCGGCGTGTGCACCGCAGCCGGGCACAAGGCATTGCAGGTGATGTGGTACTCGGCGCATTCCAATGCCACCACCTTGGTCAGCCCCACCAAGCCATGTTTGGTCGCCACATAGTCGCTGCGGTTGGCCGTGCCTTCGACCCCATAGATGGACGCCAGGTTGATGATGCGGCCCCAGTTGCGTGCTTTCATGCCGGGCACCAACTGGTGCATGAAGTGGTAGGGCGCACTCAAATTCACCGCCAGCGCATAGGCCCATTTTTCGGGTGTGAGGTTTTCAATCGTCGCATCGTGGCGGGTGACGGCATTGTTGACCAAGATGTCGACATGGCCATACAGCCGCTCGGCCTCGAGGACCATGGCGTCGATGTCTTCGGGTTTGGAGATGTCTGCGCCGTGGTAGTGGGCTTGGGCCCCAGATTCGCGCAGCAACTTCAGCTGGGTTTGGATCAGGTCTGCTTCGCCAAAGCCATTGATCAATACGTTGCAACCTTTGCGCGCCAAGGCCGCAGCGATTTCAAAACCAATGCCACCCAATGAGCCGGTGATCAGGGCAGATTTTCCTTGGAGCATGGCTGTCTTTCTGTGCGTGCGGTTGAGGTGTTTATTGGCCGTGGCGCAAACGGGTGCCCAAAATTTGCCCCGTGGTGTAACTGCCGCCCACGCCCGCCAAATACAACAAGGTTTGTGCCGCTTGCTCGGGCAGGTTGGCCGTGCCCAATACATCCAGGGCAATTTTTTCGTCCCACAGATGCGGGTTGGCGTCGCGCGCCAAGGGCGTGTCGGTCATGCCGGGGTTCAAGCCATTGACGGTGATGCCGTATTGGCCCAGGCTCAGGGCCAGGCTTTTGGTCAGCGCGATCATGCCGCCTTTGGAGGCCGCGTAATGCGCATAGGTTTGGCTGCCATACAAACCGCGGTCAGAGGTGAGCAGCACCATGGTGCCGCTTTTTTGGGGCACCATGGCTTTGGCCACTTCGCGGGTGATGAAAAAACTGCCGTCCAAATTGACGCGCAAGGTCTCGCGCCATTGGTCGTCACTCATCTCCAGCAGTGGGCAAGCCAGGCAAATGCCAGCGGCATGGATCAACACATCGATGCGGGCGTGCTGCGCCACGGTGAGATCGACCAGTGCACGACATTGGCTGGAGTCGCCCACATCAAAGGCCATGGTGTGCACCGATGGCGCCCTGCTGCGCAAGGATGCGCTGAGCGTTTGCAGCGCGGCTTCATTTCGATCGGCCAAAACCAAACGCGCCCCTTCGCTTGCAAACAATTCTGCGCAGGCCTTACCGATGCCGGAAGCGGCACCGGTGATGAGGATGGACTTGTTGTGAATGGTCATGCATGTTCTCCAGATTGACACTGAAATGAGATTAACATAAGATGAAAAAATCCCACGATACGAGATAATCAAAATGGAAAAAACAGCGCACAGGGACTTTAAAGTTTACAAAGAAGCGGACTATCCCCAAGATAAAAAGGCCAGTCCTTATCCTGAATGGCCGCCCCAAGCTTTTCACGTCAGCCACCTCAGCGAAGGTTCTTTTAAAACCGATGGGTTCCGCCCCTGGGCCTTGTCGCGTGACATGGGCATGATCGAGGCCACAGGTGGCATGGTCGATGTGCACGTCAACCGCCGCGCCAAACCCTACGACCCGGCCGAAATTGCGCACCGCCACTTTCACAATGTGCATTACCAAATGGTTTATGTGCTCAAAGGTTGGGTGCGCAGTGAGTTCGAAGGCCATGGTGAGTTTGTGATGAAAGAGGGCAGTTGTTGGTTGCAGCCGCCACGCATCAAACACACGGTGCTGGGTTTTTCCGATGACCTGGAAATTTTGGAAGTCATCATCCCGGCCAATTACGACACGATCAACCTCAACGAGCCCCCCAAGGGCACGCCCGATCCTGCTGGTGGAGCGCCACATGCTCGATAACCTCAGCGCCATGCGCGGCAAGCGCGCTTTGATCACCGGTGCCAGCGCTGGCATTGGCCGTGCCTGTGCCATTTCTTTGGCCCAATGCGGTATGCACCTGGTCTTGACTGGGCGCAAAGTGGCCGAGCTCGAAGCCGTGGCCCAAGAATGCAGAGACAAAGGCGTGCAAGTGGTGGCCTTGGCCGGCGACTTGAACGACAAACCCTTTGTGCGTCAGTTGGCGCAAACCGCGCATGACGCCGATGTGTTTGTCAACAACGCGGGCATCTTGTACTACGCACCGATTTTGGACATGCCGGTTGAAGAATGCGAGCAAATGTTTGCCACCAATGTGATCGCTTGTTATGACATTTCGCGCGAGGTGGCCCAGCACATGGTGGCACGTGGGGGTGGGCAAATGATTTTTGTCACCTCAGGCTCGGCGCGCAGTGTGGGCATGCATGCGGTGGTGTATGCCGCCACCAAACATGCGGTATCGGCATTTGCCAAAGGCTTTCGCTTGGAGCTGAAAAGCGCCAATGTGCGGGTCACCGAACTCGCCCCCGGCATGGTCGATACCGATATGCGCAAGGGCATCACCCACCCCGAGGTGCTCAAGGCCTTGGCGGCCCGGCCGTTCAAGCCCATCTCGGCGCAGGATGTGGCCGATGGGGT
>CAMDLJ010000050.1 GCA_945901665.1 Bordetella parapertussis
GCGGCGTGCTCAGCTTGGCCCAAGCCGTGCCTTTGGTGCGGCTGCGTGCCCAAGCCATGCAAGAGGCGGTACCCGTCGGTACCGGTGCCATGGCGGCGGTTTTGGGTTTGCCGTCTGATCAAGTGAATGCCATTTGCCTAGAAGCGCAAGCCAGCTTCGGCGCGGGCAGCGCCGAGGTGGTGCAAGCCGCCAATTTCAACGACCCCGGCCAAACTGTGATTTCCGGCAGCAAAGCAGGCGTGGACAAAGCCTGCGAGATGCTCAAGGCCGCCGGTGCCAAGCGCACCTTGCCGCTGCCCGTGTCCGCGCCGTTTCACTGTGCCTTGATGAAGCCCGCTGCCGAGCGTTTGCGTGTGGCTTTGGCCGATGTTCCCTTGCAAGCGCCCACCATCCCCTTGATCAACAACATCGATGTGGCCAGCCCCAGCAGCGTGGACGACATCCGCGACGCCCTCTACCGCCAAGCCTTTGGACCGGTGCGCTGGGTCGAAGTCATTCGAGCCATGCAGCAGCGCGGCGTGACCCATGTGGTGGAATGCGGTCCTGGCAAAGTGTTGGCCGGTATGACCCCGCGCATTGAGACCAGTTTGCAAGCCGCCCCCTTGTTTGACCCCGCCACTTTGGCGCAGGTGCAAGCCCTTCTTTCTTGAAAACCATGACCACGCCAGACACCACCCCTCATATCGCCTTGGTCACTGGTGCCTCACGCGGCATTGGCGCCTCGATTGCGCTCACCTTGGCGCAACAAGGCTTTCACGTCACCGGCACCGCCACCACGCCGGAGGGCGCGGCCCGCATCAGCGAACTCCTGTCGGCGTTTGCCGGTTGCCAAGGCGCTTGTTTGCAAGTCAACGACGCCGAACAGGTGCAAGCTTTGGTCGACGGCATCGTCAAAGCATCCGGCGGCTTGCATGTGCTGGTCAACAACGCGGGCATCACCCGCGACAGCTTGGCCATGCGCATGAAAGACGACGATTGGGACGCGGTCATCGACACCAACCTCAAGGCGGTGTTTCGCTTGAGCCGCGCGGTCATGAAACCCATGATGAAGCAGCGTTATGGCCGCATCATCAACATCACCAGCGTGGTCGGCGCCGCGGGCAACCCCGGCCAAGCCAATTACGCTGCTGCCAAAGCGGGCGTGGCCGGCATGACCCGCGCCTTGGCCAGAGAGCTGGGCAGTCGCCACATCACGGTCAACTGCGTGGCACCGGGCTTCATCGACACCGATATGACCGCTGGTCTGCCAGCCGAACAACAACAAGCCTTGCTGGCCCAAATCCCTTTGGGCCACCTCGGAAAACCCGAAGATGTGGCCCACGCCGTGGCTTTTTTGGCCAGTGCGCAAGCGGGCTACGTCACCGGGCAAGAACTGCATGTCAATGGCGGAATGTTCATGGCCTGACAAAGGGCAAACCCTAGGAAAACAACCGGTGTGTCCGCACGGCTAAAATCGCGGACTTCTTCACAACCCTTTGAGGGACATATGAGCGATATCGAAGCACGCGTCAAAAAAATCATTGCCGAACAACTTGGCGTGGAAGAGTCACAAGTCACCAGTGAAAAAGCCTTCGTGGCCGATTTGGGTGCGGACTCCTTGGACACCGTGGAGTTGGTGATGGCATTGGAAGACGAATTCGGCATCGAAATCCCCGACGAGGACGCTGAGAAGATCACCACCGTCCAAAACGCCATCGACTACGCCTTGACCCATCAAAAAGCCTGATCGATTGGAGCGCATGGCATGAGCCGACGTCGCGTCGTTGTCACCGGTTTGGGTTGCGTGTCCCCCGTGGGCAATTCACCCACCCAGGCCTGGGACAACCTCTTGGCCGGGCGGTCAGGCATTGGCTTGATCTCTAAATTTGACACCGAAGGCTTTGCCTGCAAGATCGCCGGCGAGGTGCGTGGCCTGGACCTGGACAGCTACATCAGCCCCAAAGAAGCACGGGGGATGGACAGCTTCATTCACTTTGGCATCGTGGCCGCTTTGCAGGCCGTGGCCGATGCGGGTTTGCCCACCGGTGCGGCCTTGGGTGAAGAAGAGGCTACCCGCATAGGGTGTGTGATCGGTTCGGGCATTGGCGGTTTGCCGCTGATTGAAAACACCCATGCCGAGTTGGTGGCCCGAGGAGCGCGGCGCATCTCCCCATTTTTCGTCCCTGCCTCGATCATCAACATGATCTCTGGCCATGTCTCCATTCGTTGTGGTTTCAAAGGCCCCAATTTGGCCGTGGTCACTGCTTGCACCACTGGCTTGCACAGCATTGGCGAGGCGGGTCGCTTGATCGAATATGGCGACGCCGACGTCATGATTGCGGGCGGCTCCGAAGCCACCGTTTCACCCCTGGGCGTGGGTGGCTTTGCCGCCATGCGCGCCTTGTCCACCCGCAATGACGATCCCGAAACCGCCTCGCGCCCTTGGGACCGTGACCGCGATGGATTTGTGCTGGGCGAGGGCGCCGGTGTCATGGTGCTGGAGTCCTACGAACACGCCAAAGCGCGGGGCGCGCGAATTTACGCCGAGCTCACGGGTTTTGGCATGAGCGCCGATGCCGGTCACATGACCGCCCCCAACATGGACGGTCCACGCCGAGCCATGCTCAATGCGATGCGCAATGCGGGCATCAACCCGGATCAAATTCAATACCTCAATGCCCACGGCACGTCCACGCCCTTGGGGGATATCAATGAAACCCAGGCGGTGAAGGCAGCTTTGGGGGGCCATGCTCACCAGGTGGCCATCAGTTCCACCAAGTCCATGACCGGTCATTTGCTGGGTGGTGCCGGTGGCATTGAAAGCGTGTTCACGGTGCTGGCCTTGCACCATCAAAAAATCCCGCCCACGATCAATTTGCACAATCCCGACCCGGAATGCGATTTGGACTATTGCGCCAACACTGCGCGTGACATGCCCATACACATCGCCATGAAAAACAATTTTGGGTTTGGGGGCACCAACGGCACGTTGATCTTCCAGCGCATTTGACAGGGTCCATTGCCCATGCGAGCAGCCCCACCGGTGTCTTATCCGATGGGGCCTTGTTTTTTTCAGCAAGCCTTGTATGTCGTGATCACCCTGTTGGCCCTTGGGGTTTGGTGTGCGTGGTGTTGGAGCCAAACCGCTCCCTGGGCCCAGGCAGCGGTGGCCCTGATGTTGGGGGCTTGGGTGGTTTGGGCCCAGCGCGATACGCGGGTGGAGCCCGCTTGGTTGGTGTGGGATGGGGCGGCTTGGCGCTGGGAGACGGTGCAAGGTCAGGTCTGTGAAGGCCGCTTGTCAGTTCAATGGGATTGGCAACAGACCTTGCTTTTGCGCTTTGATCCCCCATCTGCTGAGAGCTTGGCGGGATGGTCAGCGCCGCGTTGGATCTGGCTGACCCGTGGCCCCGACGCTGAATTGTGGGAAGACCTGCGGCGTGCTGTTCACGGCCCGCAGACGAAATTGGAAAATTCTGGAGAAATGCGATGATTGAATTGAAGCGAATATCGAAAGCCCCGGCGTGGTTGATCGGCTGTGTGTTGGGCTGGGCAGTTCTGGCGGCTGCACCCGTGAACGCCCAGGGCATGCGTGGCTTGCCCGACTTCACCGAACTGGTCGAGCAAGTGGGGCCGTCGGTGGTCAACATCCGCACCCTGGAGAAAGTCAACAACCGCCAGCCCCAAGGCGGCAATGCAGACGAAGAAATGCAGGAGTTGTTTCGGCGCTTTTTTGGGCAGCCTTTCCCTGGCCAGCCCAACACGCCGCGCCTACCTCGCCCGAACCGACCGCAACCCCAAGAAGAGGGTCAGCCCCGTGGCGTGGGCTCGGGCTTCATTTTGACCGCCGATGGCTTCATCATGACCAATGCCCACGTGGTAGACGGCGCGGATCAAGTGCTGGTGACCTTGCCCGACAAGCGCGAGTTCAAGGCCCGCATCGTGGGCGTGGACAAACGCAGCGATGTGGCCGTGGTCAAGGTCGAGGCCACAGGTTTGCCGGTGGTCAAAATCGGCGACGTCAACCGCCTCAAAGTGGGCGAATGGGTCATGGCCATTGGTTCGCCCTTTGGTTTGGACAACTCGGTCACGGCCGGCATTGTCAGTGCCAAGCAGCGCGATACGGGCGACTATTTGCCCTTCATCCAAACCGATGTGGCCATCAACCCCGGCAATTCGGGCGGGCCGCTGATCAATATGCGCGGTGAGGTGGTGGGCATCAACAGCCAAATTTATTCCCGCTCCGGTGGCTTCATGGGCATCTCGTTTGCCATACCGATTGACGAGGCGATGCGGGTCAGCGAGCAATTGCGCACCTCTGGCCGCGTGCAGCGTGGGCGCATCGGGGTGCAAATCGATCAAGTCAGCAAAGACGTGGCCGAGTCGCTTGGGCTGGCCAAGGCCCAGGGCGCGTTGGTGCGCAGCGTCGAGGCCGGGTCCCCCGCCGAAAAGGCTGGCGTGGAGGCGGGTGACATCATCACCCGCTTTGAAGGCAAGCCCATCGAGAAATCAGCCGACCTGCCGCGCATGGTGGGCAGTGTCAAGCCCGGCAGCAAGGCCAGCTTGACCGTTTGGCGCCGTGGCAGCAGCAAAGAGTTGCAGGTGGTGGTGGGCGAGGTTGAGCCCGACAAAACGGTTCCAAGGGCGGCGGCCCCCGCTGAGAAACCACCTGCTTCCAATGCAGCGCAATTCTTGGGGTTTTCTGTCAGCGAGCTCTCAGATGCCCAGCGCCAAGAGTTGAAGTTGCGTGGCGGGGTGCGGGTGGAAACGGTGGCTGAGCCCGCCACACTGGCGGGTTTGCGCGAGGGCGATATCGTGATGGCCGTGGCCAACACCGAGATCAAAAACGTCAAAGAGTTTGAGGCCGTACTGGCACGGTTGGACAAGACCAAGCCCGTGGCCATCTTGCTGCGCCGGGGTGAGTGGGCCCAATACACCCTGATTCGCCCCCAAAAATGAATGACCCAGGGCGCCCTGAAAGACCCCAAACCCCACTCTGGGTTGGGGGTTATCAGGGTTTCTTGTGGCACGCGCACAAAAATTTTTTCATCTCAAATCGACAAAAATAAGAGATCAATTTGGCTACTGTTGTCATATGGGACAGAAAAATACCCCTTGAACACAGATCAAAACCATCAATGCCAAGCATTAAAATCCACCATGCGAGATGTTGACATTGAGTCCACAGTTCACCCACAAGTTGTTCAGTAAAATTATCCAGAGATTGTTGATATGTTGTGCATAACTTCCTTGTTGCTGGCTTGCAACGGGCCATCCCTCGGTGCCATGGGCCTTTGTTTTGGACCCAATATCCATACAATGAAGTCCCAACTATCGCAGTTGCCATAGATTGTTGGTTCAGGGCGCGTCAGCACTTGACGCGCCCTTTTTTATGGTTTCGCGCCTTTTAATTCAGTCACTTAACAGCACCCATTGATGAAGAACATCAGAAATTTTTCGATCATCGCGCACATCGATCATGGCAAATCGACACTGGCCGATCGGTTGATTCAGCGCTGTGGCGGACTGAGCGACCGGGAAATGCAGGCGCAGGTGCTCGACTCGATGGACATCGAAAAAGAACGTGGGATAACCATCAAGGCGCAGACCGCTTCTTTGCAATACAAAGCCAAAGATGGCCAGGTCTACAACCTGAACTTGATCGATACCCCGGGCCATGTGGACTTTTCTTATGAGGTCTCGCGTTCGCTGTCGGCCTGTGAGGGCGCCTTGCTGGTGGTCGACGCCAGCCAAGGGGTGGAGGCCCAGACCGTGGCCAATTGCTACACCGCCACCGAGTTGGGGGTGGAGGTGCTGCCGGTGCTCAATAAAATGGATTTGCCCCAAGCAGATCCCGACAACGCCAAAGCCGAAATCGAAGATGTGATCGGCATTGACGCGACCGACGCCATTCCCTGCTCGGCCAAAACCGGCATGGGCGTGGATGAAATCTTAGAGGCCATCGTGGCCAAAATCCCGTCCCCCAAAGGCAACCCGGATGGGCCGTTGCGCGCCATGATTGTCGACAGCTGGTTTGACACCTATGTCGGCGTGGTCATGCTGGTGCGGGTGGTCGATGGTCGCTTGGCCAAAGGTGAGCGCATCAAGATGATGGCCACCGGTACCACTTACAACGCCGACAATTTGGGCGTGTTCACCCCCGCCAATGAACCGCGCGAGTCCTTGGAGGCTGGCGAGGTGGGCTACATCATTGCGGGCATCAAAGAGCTGCAAGCCGCCAAGGTGGGTGACACCATCACCCTGATCAAAACCGGCACCGGCGGCGCGGCCTTCACCGCCACCGAGGCCTTGCCGGGCTTCAAAGAGATCAAGCCGCAGGTGTTTGCCGGTCTGTACCCGACCGAGGCCAATCAATACGACGCTTTGCGTGACAGCCTTGAAAAGCTCAAGCTCAATGACTCTTCCCTGCACTACGAGCCCGAAGTCTCGCAGGCTTTGGGTTTTGGCTTTCGCTGCGGCTTTTTGGGCTTGCTGCACATGGAAATCGTGCAAGAGCGTTTGGAGCGCGAGTTTGACCAAGACTTGATCACCACCGCCCCCAGCGTGGTCTACCAAGTGGTGCGTGCCGACGGTGAGGTGGTGTTGGTCGACAACCCGTCCAAAATGCCGGATCAGGGGAAGATGCTGGAAATCCGTGAGCCCATCGTCACCGTGCATTTGTACATGCCACAAGACTATGTGGGCGCGGTCATGACCCTGGCCAACCAAAAGCGCGGGGTGCAGCTCAACATGGCCTACCACGGTCGCCAAGTGATGCTGACCTACGAGCTGCCCCTGGGTGAGATCGTGCTCGATTTTTTTGACAAGTTGAAATCGGTGTCCCGCGGTTACGCATCCATGGACTATGACTTCAAAGAGTACCGCGCCGCTGACGTGGTCAAAGTGGACATCTTGCTCAACGGTGAAAAGGTCGACGCCTTGTCCATCATCGTGCACCGCAGCCAATCGCAATACCGGGGCCGCGCCGTGGTGGGCAAGATGCGCGAAATCATTTCGCGCCAAATGTTTGACGTGGCCATCCAAGCTGCCATTGGCGCCAACATCATTGCGCGCGAAACCGTCAAGGCCTTGCGCAAAAATGTGCTGGCAAAATGCTATGGTGGCGACATCAGTCGCAAACGTAAATTGTTGGAAAAACAAAAGGCAGGCAAGAAGCGCATGAAACAAATTGGATCGGTGGAAGTGCCACAAGAAGCGTTTTTGGCCATTTTGCAGGTGGAAGACTGATGCCCATCTTCACTGCATTTGTGCTGGCCGCCTTCGTCAGCTACGCCGGCGCTTGGTATATGGGGCTGTACGAGGGCAATTTCGCCCTGTTGTTGTTCACCGCGACAGTGGTCACTGGCCTTTATTGGCTCGCCGAGCGCTTTTATTTCTTGCCCCAACGCCTGGCGCAGGCCCAAGCCCTCGAGGATGAGGCGCTGGCGCGGCGCGAAGAGCTCAACAAGCTGGGCATCCAAAAAGTCGATGGCGACACCGCCCCCGCCCGCGAGCGTTTGCTCATGCAGCCTTGGTGGTTGGACTGGACTGCTGGCCTGTTCCCGGTGATATTGGTGGTGTTTGTGCTCCGCTCTTTTTTGTTTGAGCCCTTCAAAATTCCGTCCGGATCGATGATCCCCACCTTGTGGGTGGGCGACCTGATCTTGGTCAACAAGTTCCATTACGGCGTTCGCTTGCCGGTGCTCAACACCCAAGTCACCAAGGGCGAGCCAGTGTGCCGAGGCGATGTGATGGTGTTTCGCTACCCACCCAAGCCAAGCCTGGACTACATCAAGCGGGTGGTCGGTGTGCCTGGCGACGAGGTGGCCTATCTGAACAAGCAGCTCACCATCAATGGCCAGCCGGTGCCCAAGGCCAGCCTGCCCGATTTTTTTGAAGAAGACAGCCTGAGCTACATCAAGCAGTTCCAAGAAACCTTTGCGGTGGGTGCCAGCCCTTCGGAGATGACTTCGACCAAGTCGGTGCGCTTGCTCAACAATGCAGAGCGACCTGCGTTTATCGCGGGCACAGAAGACTTCCCCTTTAAAAACCAATGCATCTACAGCGTCGAAGGCGTGGTGTGCAAGGTGCCACCGGGCCACTTTTTCATGATGGGTGACAACCGCGACAACTCTTTGGACTCGCGCTATTGGGGCTTTGTGCCTGAGGCCAATATCGTCGGTAAAGCCATCATGGTTTGGATGAATTTCAGCAGCCTCAAGCGCATCGGGGCCATTGACTGAACATGTCTGAACCCCCGGCCGCCCGTACCGACATGGTGGCGCTGCAACAGCGCTTGCAGCATGAGTTCAACAACCCCGCTTTGCTGCAACAGGCGCTGACACATCGCAGCCATTCGGCCGAGCACAACGAGCGGCTGGAGTTTTTGGGCGACGCGGTGCTCAATTTAGCGGTGGCCCACCTGCTGTTTGAACGCATGAGCCATGTGCCGGAGGGCGAACTCTCGCGGATGCGCTCCAATTTGGTTCGGCAAGAAAGCCTGCATGAGCAGGCCCTGAAGCTGGGCCTGCCCGGTTTGATTCAATTGGGTGAGGGTGAGCTGCGCTCTGGCGGCACCAAAAGACCTTCGATATTGGCCGACGCGCTCGAAGCCCTGATCGGCGCCATTTATTTGGACGCCGGGTACGAAGCCGCCCAGGGCTTGGTGCAACGTTTGTTCGCTAGCGTGGAGATTCACCCGCAAATGCAAACGGTGGCCAAAGACCCCAAGACCGAGTTGCAAGAATGGCTGCAGGGGCGAAAACTCAAACTGCCGATCTACCGGGTGGTGGGTACTTCGGGTGCGGCACACCAGCAAATTTTTGATGTCGAATGTGAAATCCCTGAGTTGGGGCGGCACGAAAGAGGCATCGGCAGCTCGCGCCGCGCGGCCGAGCAAGCCGCTGCGGCGGTGGTGTTGCAAACCTTCAAAGAAAGCCCCCCATGAACCAGCCCGACCCGCCCAGCGCTGTGCCAGTGCAAGCCCCGCCAGAGGTCCAGCTCAGTGCGGCACTGGCCCCGGCCGGCGGCGCACCGTTGGGTGCGCCCGTGGGATTGCCCGGTCAACGTTGTGGCTTGGTGGCCATCGTGGGCAAACCCAATGTGGGCAAGTCCACCCTGCTCAATGCCTTGGTGGGCCAAAAAATCAGCATCACCTCGCGCAAAGCGCAAACCACGCGCCACCGCATCACCGGCATCCGCAGCGACGGCTTGGCGCAGTTCATTTTTGTCGATACCCCGGGCTTTCAAACCCGGCACAACAACGCCTTGAACCGCTCGCTCAACAAAACCGTTTTGGGCGCGGTGGGCGATGTGGATCTGGTGCTTTTTGTGGTCGAGGCCGGCAGCTTCGCGCTGGCCGACGCCAAGGTGCTGGCCTTGTTGCGACCTGGCAGCCGGGTTTTGTTGATTGCCAACAAGCTCGACAAAGTCCACCGCCGAGGCGAGTTGGCCCCTTGGCTCAAATCCATGCAAGAGCGTTATCCGTTTACAGAATTTGTGCCCTTGAGCGCCAAAAATCCCAAGGATGTCGCCCACCTGATGCAAATATGCAGCCGCTATTTGCCCGAGCAATCCTGGTGGTACGGCGCTGATGAGTTGACCGATCGCAGCGAAAAATTCCTGGCCAGCGAAATCGTGCGTGAAAAACTGTTTCGCCTCACCGGCGACGAATTGCCCTACACCTCCACCGTGGTGATCGATAAATTCGAGGAAGAGCCGGCCCACAAAGGCGGGCGCATGGTGCGCATCAGCGCCACCATCGTGGTGGAGCGCGATGGACACAAGGCCATGGTGATAGGACAGGGCGGCGAGCGGCTCAAACGCATGGGCACCGAGGCGCGCACCGAGCTAGAGACCTTGCTGGATGCCAAGGTGTTCATCGAGTTGTGGGTCAAGGTGCGCTCTGGGTGGGCCGACGACGAGGCCCGGGTGCGCAGCTTTGGCTACGAATAGGGCCAGCGCCGCGCGCACCAGCGACGAGCCAGCCTTTGTGCTGCACCGCTATGACTGGAGCGAGTCCAGCCTCATTTTGGAGGCTTTCACCCGCCACCACGGCCGGGTTGCCTTGGTGGCCAAAGGGGCCAAGCGACCCAGCTCTGGCTTTCGGCCGGTGCTGTTGCCCTTGCAGCGTCTGTCCATCGCCTATGGCGGCACGGGCGAAGTGCGCACCCTCAAATCGGCCGAATGGGTGGGCGGCCATCCGATGCCCAGTGGCGACGCTTTGCTATCGGGCTATTACCTGAATGAATTGCTGATGCGCTTGCTGGCGCGAGACGATGCCCATCCGCGCTTGTTTGACGTGTACGCACAGGTGGTGCAAGTGTTGGCCACCGCACCGGCGACCACCACGGCTGCGGCCTTGCGCGCTTTTGAATTGCTGTTGTTGCGCGATGTGGGCGTGTTGCCCGATTTGGCGCAACAAACGCTCACCCTGGGGCCCTTGCAGCTGGCGGCGAGTTACAGCTTGGTGCCCGAGGGTGGTTTGCGCAGCGCAGGTGTGCAAGACGTGGCGGCCTTGCCTGGCGCCCTGTGGCTGGCCTTGGGCGAAGGCCTGGTGAGCGAATGGCCCCTGCCTGCGTTGCTGCGTGAATGCGCCCAATGGCCCAGCCACCAACGCCAAGCCCTGCAAACCCAACTGCGCCAATTGCTGCACTACCATTGCGGTGTCCAGACCCTGCGCACGCGCCAAGTCATGCTCGATGTGCAAGCCTTTTGAAGCCCACAGTCCATGAATACCGCGCTGTCCGTCAACCTCAATAAAGTCGCCTTGGTGCGCAACACCCGGCATTTGGGCATTCCCAGCGTGGTGCGGGCCGCCGAGCTGTGTTTGCAAGCGGGTGCCCAGGGCATCACCATTCACCCGCGTCCGGATGAGCGCCATATCCGCGCCGGCGACGTGGCCGATTTGGCCGCTTTGATGCGCGACTGGCCCGAGCGCGAGTTCAATATCGAGGGCAATCCGTTTCACAACCTCATGGGTTTTGTGCAAAGCGCACGCCCACACCAAGTGACCTTTGTACCCGACAGCGAGGGGCAGTTCACCAGCGACCATGGCTGGTCTTTGCCAGCCGATGAGACGCGCTTGCGCCCCCTGATCCAAGCCGCCCAGGACCTGGGCGCTCGGGTGAGTTTGTTCATGGATGCCGAGCCCGAAGCCATGGCCGATGTCAAAGCCGCTGGTGCGGACCGCATCGAGTTGTACACAGAGCCTTATGCCCAAGCCCACGGCAGCGCCCAAGCGGGTGCGGTGCTGGCCCGCTTTGCCCAAGCCGCGCTGGCCGCCCAAGCGGTGGGCCTGGGCGTGAATGC
>CAMDLJ010000051.1 GCA_945901665.1 Bordetella parapertussis
ACCTGCTCCAAAGCGCTGGGGTCTTCCATGGTGGTCAAGTCGCCTGGGTCGCGTTTTTCGCAAACAGCTTGTAGCGCACGGCGCAACAATTTGCCACTGCGGGTTTTGGGCAGAGCAGTCACCACGAAGATGCGCGAGGGTCTGGCCACAGCACCCAACTGGGCATCAACCAGTTTCATGATCTCGCCCTCAAATCTCATCTTAGATGCATCCGTTTGAAGTCCACTGGTGTCTCTGGGGATCACAAATCCCATGGCCACTTGGCCTTTGAGTTGATCAGCCACGCCAACCACGGCAACTTCAGAAACATTTGTGTGACTGGATATGCTTTCCTCGATCTCACGGGTGCCCAGTCGATGGCCTGCCACATTGATCACATCGTCGGTTCTGCCCAATATGAAATAGTAGCCATCCTCGTCCCGGATTCCCCAATCAAAAGTGGAATAGACTTGTTTTCCAGGCACGCTGGTCCAATAGGTATTGATAAACCGCGCATCATCTTGCCAAACCGTTTGCATGCATCCTGGCGGCAGGGGCCCCTCAATAGCAACCACCCCTTTTTGATGGGGTTCAACCAACTCCTGGCCGGTGTTTTCGTCAAACAGTTTGATGTTGTAGCCGTACATGGGTATACCAGGACTGCCAAACTTCGTGGGTAGATTTTCGACACCACTGGGCAACGTGAGGACGGGCCAACCTGTTTCGGTTTGCCAATAATTGTCGATGATGGGTTTACCCAAGCCAGTTGAAATCCACTGGGCCGTTGGCTCGTCCAGGGGCTCGCCAGCCAAATAAAGGGCGCGCAAGCTAGACAGGTCGTACTTGGACAAAAAGGCTGGGTCTTGTTTCTTCAACACGCGAACAGCGGTGGGCGCACTGAACATGATATTGACTTTGTATTTCTCAACCAATTTCCACCATATGCCGCCGTCTGGTCGAATGGGCAATCCCTCATACATGATGGTTGCCATACCCGCCATCAAAGGACCGTAAATGATGTAGCTGTGCCCCACCACCCAGCCAATATCGCTGGTTGAAAAATAAGTTTCCCCTGCCTTTGCATTGAAAATATGCTTCATGCTCGACGCCAGTGCAACCGCATATCCCCCAGTATCACGCTGAACACCTTTGGGCTTTCCAGTGGTGCCCGATGTGTATAGGGTATAGCTGGGATGGGTACTGTCCACCCACACACAATCTACTTTTGACTGCAAGTGGATTTGTCGCAACTGCAGGTAGTCGTGGTCGCGTTCCACATGGGCACTGTAGGGAACCAGGCCGCGATTGACCATCAAAACGGCCTCAGGTTGATGAGCGCTCAATGAAATGGCTGCATCCAACAAGGGCTTGTAGGGCACCAATTTGCCGCCACGTGAACCTGCATCGGCACTGATGATCAAACGCGGCGTTGCGTCTTCAATGCGGGTTGCCAAAGAATGCGAGGCAAAGCCACCAAACACGACGGAATGAATGGCACCCAAGCGCGCACAAGCCAACATGGCAAAGGCTGCTTCAGCAATCATGGGCATGTAGATCAATACCCGATCGCCCTTGATCACGCCCAAGCTTTGCAAAATGGCAGCCATTCTTTGAACCTCTTGGCTCAACTCCCCAAATGTGTAGACTTTTTCAATATCTGTCTCGGTCGACACAAAAATCAAGGCGGGTGAATTGGCCTGTGCAGGCAAATGGCGATCCACAGCGTTGTGGCAAAGATTGGTGGTACCCCCAGCAAACCATTGGGCAAATGGAGGGTTTTGATAATTCAAAACTTCCCGTGGTGAAGTTTTCCAATCAATCAGCAAGCTTTGTTCACGCCAGAATTCCTCTGGTTGGCTCAAAGATTTTTGATAAAAATGGGCATATTTGTCCATGGGAAAGTCTCCATTTAGTCTTGCAGGATTATGTGTATCCGCCTCTTTCGCTCAGCTGACATTGGCCCTTTGGAACAGAGAATCCGCATTAAGACTTGCCCAGCGCCTTCATCACCAGCGTGCTTTCAGTGGCCTTGCTGGAGCGCAACCACTCCATGCACAACATATCAACCGTGGTCAACTCAACGCCGGCCGAAGCCAGTCGATCAAATGCGGCATCCCGATCTCTTGGATGCATTGCGGTACAAGCATCGACAACGGCAATGGGCTCATAGCCCGATTCCATCAAATCCAGGGCGGTTTGAACAACGCCCACATGAACTTCGCAACCCGCCAAGACAATGACGGGCCTTGGGGGCTCAGAGTCATCCGGTTTTTGAAGGTGTTTGGGCAAGCTGCGCGCGTTGCCCGCAGAAGGGCTGCGAATGGGGTTGAGGTGTGGGGCCAAGATATCTGAGGCACTGAACAAGGCGCTTTCCATCGGCCGATCACAAAAGGATTGACACACTTTCATGTATGGGCCCCAAACGTTGGGCATATGAACCACGGACCAAATTGGTATCTGAAAGATCTGGGCTACGCGGGCCAACTTTTGAACTTGCGCAGAAAATTCTTCAGGCTCTGTGCTTTTGGCACACACATTTTCCTGGCAAGACAAGAGAACAAGTTGAGCGTCATTTTTATCAAATAGCATCGAAGAATCCCTAAAGCATTTTTAAAAATACAGGCCATCAGCCAGAGTTGATCAACGCCAGCCCACCACAGTGCCCTTGACGAGCGTTCAAAGTGCAAGACAATAGCATCAAAGAAACCAACGCTATCTCTCTGATCATGCAACACGACCTGTCCCATCAACGCACCGGACGCTTGGCCAATTTTATTTTTGCCAGCCGCTGGCTTCAATTGCCCCTTTACCTGGGCTTGGTTTTGGCCCAATGCGTTTATGTCTACCACTTTTGGATTGAACTGATCCACCTGATGGAGGCCGCTTTTGGCAGCCAAACCGCTGTGCAAGCCTTGGTCGGCAGCATTGGTTACAAAAGCGCGGGCAATTTAGATGGACTCAATGAAACCCTCATCATGCTGGTGGTCCTGGGATTGATTGACGTCGTCATGATTTCAAACTTATTGATCATGGTGATCGTGGGCGGCTACGAGACCTTTGTTTCGAGAATGTACTTGGAGCATCATCCTGATCAACCAGAATGGCTGAGCCATGTGAATGCGTCTGTGCTCAAGGTCAAACTGAGCACGGCCATCATCGGCATCTCATCCATCCATTTGCTGAAATCTTTTATCAACGCTGAAAATTACAGTGAAAAAGTTTTGCTGTGGCAAACACTCATACACCTGACATTTTTGCTCAGTGCTTTGGCCATCGCCTGGACAGACCGATTGATGCATCACCCAGCGCCATCCAATCACATACCCCCCCACTGACAAATGCACGCCTCAAATGGACAATTGTGAAAGAGGCATGAAAATCATGCAGATGTGTTTTTTTGTTGGGCCCATTGAAACGGTTGTTGATACAACCATACAGGCCGGTTTTCGCTGGCCTGACCCACAGCGGTGGGGACCAAACCCTGGGCCTCAAACTCTAAACTGACCATCCAGGCGCCGCTTTTGAGTTCATGTGATGCCTTGAGCGCTGCGCGCTCCATGGTTTCGGGTCTTTGAAAAAGATAGACCATATCGCACTCGGCCCAAGAAGCCTTCCAGATGTCTGCAAACCATATTCGGGCCCAAGGGCAACGAATGGCACACAGCCATCGCAAAGGCCAACTGGCATCAATCCCCCAAAAATGTGCACTTGGGTATGCCAAGCGCAAGGCCCTCAATCCATCACCCAAACCACAACCTGCATCCATGATGATGGCACCCTCTTTTAAAGGTGCATGTAAAGGCAATTCCCTCAAAGCATTCAGTGGCGTCGGAAACAAAGGCGCATCTCGCCAAGAATGAACAGGATAAATCAACAAGGCCAAAACCAAAGGCAAAAGCCAAGCCCATGCTGGCATGGGCGCTGATGAGGAAATCCACCAAGACAAGGGAAAGCCCAAAGCCAACACCACTTGCCGCATCCGCGTTGCGCCCAATACGCTGCACACCAAACCCATGGCCGTGGCCACCATCCAGGGCCAGGGTGCGTGCAAAGATGTGTTACTGAGAAGGGTAAAAATCAGCCATGTTCCAGACCAAATCAATAGTGCGGGTATTGGCCAGGTCAGCAAACGAAGCACGGCATTAATTGCGTTTGTTCAATTGGCCAACGAATTCGCCGCCCTTTTCAATTTCGATTTCCGAATAGTCCAGCTTACCAGTGACCTTGCCACTTTGGCGAATCACCAAGGACTCTTGACAGTCAATGGACTCACCCAGTTGGCCCAAAACATCCACCCGTCTGGCCTTGAGTTTGCCCTGGACTTTGCCGGTAGAGCCAACCAGGACCTCATCAGCCGTCAATTCGCCTTCGATGGTGCCATATACAGTGGCTTTTCCAGGAACATGCAATACACCCTTGGCTGTCACACCAGAACCAATGGTCAAACTCGGTAAATCATTTGCAGAAGTGGCCATGTCAACAACTCAATTTAAAAATGAATGATCAGTCAAATGAATAGAAGGTAGCCATTGAGCGTGCAGAAAACACCCAATCCACCCAATGTCAAAGAAGCGCCCAGCAACAAACCCACACCCGTGATCAGTGCCACTGAGGTGAGAACAATTGAAATTTGCAGCAACGCCTCTGCGTAGTCAAACCAAGGGTCACGGCGCAAAGCCAGATCACGCTCATGTTCATGCTCTTTGGCTAGCTGCATCAATTCTTTTTTGCCTTCCTTGGTATCGGGTTCAGACTCATACCTATCGATGTTCTTTTTATAAGACTTCAATTTGCCCTCGACCAGATCGCGGGCTGCAGGGCTGAGTTTTTCTTGCGCCAAAATCAATTCGAAGTCATCCGCTGCCAATTTGTAACTGGTTTGACGGATATTTTTAGCCTGGTAGAAGGCATAGGCATTGGCCGCCAAAATATTGTGCATCGTCGCTTCTTTGGAGGCATTGCTTCCACCCAAACTGGCCAGGGCCAGAACCATGGCCAGCAACGACACCAGCAGCGCACAGCGAGATTTAAATGGATCCGAATGTGTTTCCAATAATTCTTCTGACTTGGATGACTCCATCAAAACCTCTTGTGATTTAAGGCCAATGCTATCAGCAGTGAGCTTGTCTTTTCAAGAAATGAAAAAGTGGGTGAATCCCAAATATAGCCGTACACAGAAAAGTGAGGTTACTGCAACATTCGAGAAAACTCATTTTACAAGCCGTAGACACCCGATCCGATCAGCAAAGCTCACAAAAAACAAGTCATCAAAAATAGTGGTTAAATTAAGTAAGAAATAACGAACAAGACATATCGGCGACAAAAAAACTCGGGTGAATCTAAATCAACCGAAAGTTTTGATACCCACTTGTTTCATTTCACCGCGGAATTGACCGCCACGTTCGATTTCAATTTCCGAATATTCAATGGCACCACTGACTTTGCCGGTGGAACGAATCATCAGATGGTCTTTACAAGTGATCACCTGATGCAGCTCGCCTTGCACATCTATTTTGCGAGCGGTGATCAAGCCAGTTATTTTTCCGGTTGGGCCAATCTCCAACTCATCGGCCGTTAAATCACCGTCCACGGTGCCATTGATCACTGCTTTGCTGGGAACGTTCAGCGAACCTTTGAAGGTCACACCTTGACCAATGGTAATGCTTTGGTTATCTAACAGTGCATTCGACATGTGTATCTTTCAGGTCAAAAAAGTCGATCAAGACTCAAAAATTGTTTAATTTAAAGGTGCTTGGATGGGAAAACTATAACCATTGTATGGCTCATTTGCGGGTTCAATGCAAACTTGGGGGTAATTAATTGTCGGATTGGCACAACTTTTTTGTGATGATCAAGCAAGCAAGATCAATCTGTTCATCAAAGTGATGATTTATCTGCATCGCCATGAACCTTCAACATGATCTTGCCAATATGCACTGAGGATTCCATTAAAACATGGGCTTGCGCAGCTTCCTCCATATCAAAAACACGGTAAATGATGGGCAAAGCCTTACCCTGCATCAACAAAGGCCAAACATGCACTTGCAATGCCTGGGCAATATGGGCCTTGTCTTCAAGGGAACGTGGCCTGAGGGTGGAGCCCGTGTAAGAAATCCGTTTGACCATCAATGAGGTGAGGTCCACATTGACTTTCGCGCCTTGCAAGAATGCAATTTGAATCAAGCGACCTTCGAGCGCCAAGGCTTTGAAATTGCGATCAACATAATCTCCCCCGACCATGTCTAAGACCACGTCCACCCCCAGTCCTTGGGTGAGGCGGAGGGTTTCGGAAACAAAGTCTTGTGCCTTGTAGTTGATGGCCGCATCGGCTCCGGACTTTAAACAAGCCATGTTCTTTTCTTCATGACCTGTCGTGCAGTAGACCGTAGCGCCAAATGCTTTGGCCAGTTGAATGGCCGTCAAACCAATGCCTGACGAGCCCCCATGAACCAATAAAGTTTCTCCGGCTTTGAGGTGCCCCCGTTGAAATAAGTTCACCCAAACGGTGAAATAGTTCTCCGGCAAAGCAGCGGCTTGCAAAAAACCCATGCCTTGGGGGATGGGCAAGACTTGCGTAGCTGGAACAGCGACAAATTCAGCATATCCACCCCCATTGCACAAAGCGCATACCCGATCCCCCACAGACCATCCACTGACACCCTCGCCCAAAGCCTCTATGTGCCCAGAAACCTCCAAGCCCATGATGGGTGAAGCATCCTTGGGTGGCGGATATCTCCCGCTGCGTTGGGCGCAATCAGGCCTATTAACGCCCGCGAAAGCGACTTTGATCAGCACCTCACCGGGCTTCACATCCGGCATATCGGTTTGCGCAGAAACCAGGACTTCAGGGCTTCCACCCGCACCATGCGATATGTATTTCATCAAACGACTCGGCGGTTATTGGCACTGACCGCGGCATGACCGGTCAAAAGGGCGCCGACCAAAGTGTCTGCCGTTGCTTGATTCCGATCAAGTAGCTTCATGGGGCTCTCCTGAAAGGCTTCATTTGTTTTTTTCTTTACCACGCGGTATGACCACGGTGGTCACGGCAGCGCGCATGGGTTCTCCTGTCAGGCCCTTGGGTGCAGAAGTGTCCTTCTTGGGCTTTTTGCTTTCTTTGTTGGACTTTTGTTGACCTTTTGCCATTTGAAATTCCTCGGAATGTTGGCCCACATCATGCAGACTTGGTGGACAAGTCTACCCCTTCTTCTGAAACAATCACAATTGTCTATGCCAGAGAATTCACAATTCAAGTCAGTTTGAGTGGCAAGTCGATTCAGGGTTTTCACTAAAACCTTTCTCACTATTCAGTGGTCTACTGATTTCACGATAATCCACGTTCAAACCCATATATTTTTTCCCAAGGAGACATTCATGAAGGTCGATATCACCGTGAACGGACGAGCGCGAACCATTGATGCGGCCCCCAACCTCTTATTGGTTCAGGCCATTCGCGAAAACTTAAAACTGACTGGAACCCACGTTGGCTGCGATACGGCTCAATGCGGTGCTTGTACGGTCATCGTGAACGGCAATGCCGTGAAGTCATGCAATATTTTGCTGGCTCAAGCGCAAGGTGCGCAAGTCACCACCATTGAGGGATTGGCCGATGCAGATGGAACCATGCATCCCATGCAGTCCGCATTCAAAGACTGCCATGGCCTGCAGTGCGGTTTTTGTACGCCCGGAATGGTCATGAGCGCAATTGACCTTTGCAAACGCCATCCCAATGCCAGTGAACAAGTGATTCGCGAGCAACTGGAGGGTAACTTGTGCCGATGCACCGGCTATCAAAATATTGTCAAGGCCGTGCAGCAAGGTGCTGCTGCCATGAAATCTTGAAATAAAGAAACCACAGGAGACAACCATGGGTGCATCAGATTTCTCAAAACTTCCTCACATTGGCGAGTCCTTTTTGCGCAAAGAGGACTACCGTTTTTTAACCGGCGCAGGTCAATACACAGATGATATTGAGCTGGCCAATATGTCTCATGCCGTCTTTGTGCGATCGCCGCATGCACACGCAAAGATCAAAAGTATTGATAAAAAAGCCGCCTTTGCAGCCCCTGGTGTGATTGGCATCCTGGATGGTCAAGACGTGGCTGACGCAAAAATCAATGGCTTGCCCTGTGGCTGGTTGATCACCGATACCGATGGTCAACCCATGAAAGAACCGCCCCACCCCATCTTGGCCCACGACAAAGTTCGCTATGTGGGTGACCATGTGGTCATGGTCGTGGCAGAGACATTGGAAGAGGCCAAAAATGCCGCTGAGCTCGTGAGCGTTGAATATGACGTCTTGTCGGCTGTGGTCGATGTGCGCGATGCGAGCAGCGCCGCCGCCTTGCACGATGCCGCGCCAAACAACCATTGCTATAAATGGGCTATCGGCGACAAATCGCAAGTTGACGCCGCTTTTGCCAATGCGGCTCACGTGACCCAACTTGATTTGGTCAACAACCGATTGGTCCCCAATGCCATGGAGCCCCGTGCTGCCATTGGATCCTACAGCCGCGCTAACGACGAATACACATTGTGGGTATCGAACCAAAACCCCCACGTCGAACGCTTGCTGATGACGGCCTTCGTGATGGGCTTGCCTGAACACAAAGTTCGGGTCATTGCCCCCGACGTGGGCGGCGGCTTCGGGTCCAAAATTTATTTGTATGCTGAAGACGTCTGCTTGACATGGGCGTCTAAAAAGCTCAACCGAAATATCAAATGGACCTGTGACCGATCTGAAGCATTTTTAAGCGATGCCCATGGCCGAGACCATGCCAGCCATGCTGAAATGGCCATGGACAAAGACGGGAAATTCTTAGCCCTGCGCGTGCACACCCATGCCAACTTGGGCGCCTACTTGTCCACCTTTTCTACCGCCGTTCCCACCATTTTGTACGCCACCCTGTTGGCTGGGCAATACACCACCCCTCAGGTTTACGTGGAGGTGGATGCATGGTTCACCAACACCGCGCCCGTTGATGCCTACCGTGGCGCAGGTCGTCCAGAAGCCACCTATTTGCTAGAACGCATCGTCAGCCGTGCCGCCTGGGAAATGGGTTTGACGCAAGATGAAATTCGAAAGCGCAATTTCATCACCCAATTCCCCTACCAGACCCCGGTTGCATTGCAATACGATGTGGGCGACTATCACGCCTGCATGAATGAGGCGCAAAAGCTGGCGGATGTGGCGGGTTATGCGCAACGTCAAGCCAGCAGCCAAGCCAAAGGCAAATTGCGCGGCATCGGATACTCCAGCTACATCGAGGCCTGTGGCATCGCCCCGTCCAACATTGCTGGCGCGCTGGGTGCCAGGGCTGGTCTGTTTGAGTGCGGTGAAGTTCGCGTGCACCCCACCGGCAGCGTCACCGTTTTCACCGGCTCGCACAGCCATGGGCAAGGGCACGAAACCACCTTTGCCCAAGTGGTGGCTGCCAGATTGGGTATTGCTGTCGAAGCTGTGGACATTGTGCACGGTGACACCGGCAGGGTGCCATTTGGGATGGGCACTTACGGCTCACGTTCTATTTCTGTCGGAGGGGCCGCGATCATGCGAGCTCTGGACAAAATTGAAGCCAAGGCGAAAAAGATTGCCGCCCATTTGATGGAGGCATCCGATGCCGATATTGAGTTTGCCAACGGTGAATTCAATGTCAAAGGAACGGACAAGAAAATCACCTTTGGACAAGTGGCCCTGACCGCCTATGTGCCACACAACTACCCCCTGGACAAACTCGAGCCGGGGTTGAATGAAACAGCGTTCTATGACCCCACCAACTTCACCTTCCCAGCCGGTACCTACATTGCCGAAGTTGAAGTGGATCCGTCAACAGGTGTTGTGAAACTTGATCGCTTCACAGCCGTGGACGATTTCGGCACCATCATCAATCCCATGATTGTGGAGGGCCAAGTCCATGGGGGTTTGGTGCAGGGCATTGGCCAAGCCTTGATGGAAAATTGCGTTTACGACAAAGAGACCGGGCAATTATTGACCGGCTCCTTCATGGACTACACCATGCCCCGTGCAGATGATTTCCCTGCTTTCACTTTGGGCCATGTTTGCACCCCGTGCACCCACAACCCCCTGGGTACCAAAGGCTGTGGCGAAGCCGGCGCGATTGGCTCACCACCAGCCATCATGAATGCTGTTCTAGATGCCTTGGCACCTTTGGGCGTGAAAAACTTAGACATGCCCGCAACGCCAAACCGCGTATGGCAAGCCATTCAAGCCGTCAATACTTAAAGATCAAAGGAATCAACATGTACGCATTTACCTACGAACGCCCAGCCACCATCCAGGAAGCGAGCCAGCAAGTGGCCAATGGGGCGCAAGCCCTGGCCGGCGGACAGACCATGCTGGCGGCCATGAAGCAGCGCCTCATGCAGCCTGAGAAGTTGGTCGATTTGTCGCAAATCAAGGACCTGCAAGGCATCAAAAAAGATGGCAACACACTGGTCATTGGTGCCATGTGCACACACCAAACCGTCGAAACCCATGCGGATGTGAAGGCGCATATCCCTGCACTCGCCGCCTTGGCCGCAGGCATTGGCGACCGGCAAGTGCGCGCCATGGGAACCCTCGGTGGGTCTGTCGCCAACAACGATCCAGCCGCCTGTTATCCCAGTGCGGTATTGGCATTGGATGCCATCATTCACACCAACCAACGCACCATCAAAGCGGGTGATTTCTTCCAAGGCATGTATGCCACCGCTTTGAACAGCGGCGAACTCATCACCGCCATTGCATTCCCGATTCCCAAACGAGCCGCATATGCCAAATTCAAGCAGGCAGCATCACGCTTTGCGTTGGTCGGCGTCTTTGTCGCTGAAACAGGCAGCGGCGCCCGCGTAGCGATCACAGGTGCCAGTAATGGTGTGTTCCGCCATCCCGGCCTGGAGGCTGCGTTGAACCAATCTTTCACCACTGAAGCGGTTCAAAACGTCGCTATCGATGCCAACCCACTCAACAGCGACTTGCATGCCTCCGCCGCCTATCGAGCCAATTTAATCAAGGTACAAACACAGCGTGCGGTCCAACAGGCGATCGGATGACACCTGTTCCCGCGCTGGACTCCATTGACGGTGTCATCCAAGCCTTGGCTGGTGCGGGATACCAAGCCCACCGCAGGCTGGCCACTGCTGTTTTTTTAAGCCTG
>CAMDLJ010000052.1 GCA_945901665.1 Bordetella parapertussis
TGATCCTGCAGCAGTGAAAGCAGCAGGTTCAACCTGAAGTACCCGTAAAATTCAGAGCTTGCTTTGGCGGAATCGCTCGACGTCGTCGAGCAGTTTGTTCTTGGCTTTAGGGTCGCCGCCGACCCATGCATAACGGCGCATATCGACCCCGTAAGTGATCATATTTTTAAGCAATGGCCCTAAGAAAATGCCGTGGGCAGCATTGTCATAAAACCAAATGTCAATGTCGGCACCATTGCGTTTTTGTTGCTCGTACCACGTCATCACACTTTGAGTGACGCCTCTGGGATTCACCACCGGGTTGCATGTTTTTGAGGTTCCGCTGGGGTGGTTGAACTCCACCACATTCAGCAGGCATGTCTCTTGGCGAAGCCAAATCATGTCGTCTTCTGTCCGTCCTGCATAGTTATCCAGCTTTCCGTAGATCAAGCGAAGGGGAACGTTGAGGTTGTCTGGCAGGCCCAACCCCACACTCGGTCCACCTTCGGCAAAAATGCCTTTGACGTGGATTGGTGAAACGGTACCAGCAATGTTGAACAGGACAGCGCCCCCATTGGAAAGTCCGTGAAAGTAAATTTGGTTGTTGTCGATGTCGGTGCGTTTGAGTGCCCATTCGTAAGCACTAAGGGTCACCTTGTAAATCATTCTCTGGCGTGCTTCGTTGGTGCCTTTGGAGGCCCAAAACTGAGGGCCTTGGTAGAACCCGTTGTGTTCATAAGCGTCAAAAGCCAAACTCGCAAATCCCTTGCTGCGGAAGGCTTCGGCTGCATTTCGGGTTGCAGTGTCCAAGCCTGCGCCCCCGTGCAACACAATCATGAGCGGCGGTTTACTGGAACCGCGTGGCTTTTGAAATTGAGTGGAACGATGACATGGGTCAAAGTCCGCCAATGGGCCTTCAACCGTGAAAGACTGAGGGCGGATTTCTTTGAGAGTTGCGACGTTCGAAGGGGCCGGGTTGCAGTCTTGTGCTTTTGCACATGCCCAGCCCAAAACAAGAAGGCTAGCAAGCAGGGCAATACGGGTAGCGTTCATTGGGTCAGCTCCATTTGAAATGGTCACAAATTGAGTTGTACTGGAACACACTTTAAAACCGTGCACATTTACGACAACATCGAAAGTAACAATCATCACAGTTTTAACCAACAACTCCACAAAATCAAGAATTTTTTAATTCAACCAGCAGCGGGTAAAAATGAAGAGCGATCAGTGATTTCTAAATCGCTGCCGCTGATTTTTCAGGGTGCTTGGTCTGTGATCATTGAGTGGTTATAGAAGTAGAAATTTAATGCTGAACGCAATGTCTTGCGAATCACATGGTTAGCCAGTTCATTCAACTTCCACTGCGCATCAAGAAAGTGTTTAGTGGTTTGGGGGGAAGTCACACCATCAAGATTTGATAGCGGGTGAATTGGTGGGCAGAAACAAAAATGCGCCCAAAAGGCGCATGAATGCTAGGCTACTGGCGGAGAGAGAGGGATTCGAACCCTCGATACGGCAAAAACCGTATACCGGATTTCGAGTCCGGCGCATTCGACCACTCTGCCATCTCTCCGCTTGTCGAGGGCGCGATTCTATCAGCGCCTCATGACATCTATGGCGGCCTTACCTGCCTCAGGGCCGCACAGGTGTGGGCACCGCAGTGGTCGCAGGCATGGGGGCGGCGGCCGGTCGCGCCACAGGGGGGGTATTGGCGCTGCGCGGGGTGATGGTCATCACCAGGTTGGGGCCGCTGAGGGCGCCGCCTTCTGATATTTCAATGGTTGCACTGCGGTCGGCTTTGGTGAACACCAGCAAACTGCTTTTGCCACGGCTGGCCGATATCAAGCCCCAGCCATTGCGCTGGTATTGGTCCAAAAAGAAGTTGTAAGCGGCGCTGGTGTCGCGCCCCACATCCAGGGCCAATCGGCCAACCCAGTTGTCGCCAGCGCCCAAGATGAGCGACTGCTCGTGAACCACCCGGCTGCCCGGTGGCAGTTGGGTTTGGCCAATCAACTCTTGCAGGGGCAAGGGGGCCGGGCTGCCATCTGCCCCCAAGGGGGTGGTGTTGCATGCTGCAAGCAAGCACAAGGCCATCAAGGGGAAAAGGGAGTGGAGTTTCATGGACTGGCTTTCAAGGTTGGAGTGTTTTCAGGCCACCGAGGTAGGGCTGCAAAGCTGCTGGAACTTGCACAGAGCCATCGGCTTGTTGGTAGTTTTCGAGCACGGCGACCAGGGCGCGGCCCACGGCCAGGCCAGAGCCATTGAGGGTGTGTACCCATTCGTTTTTGCCTTGTGAATTTTTAAAGCGCGCTTGCATGCGCCGGGCTTGAAAGGCGTCGCAGTTGCTCACCGAGCTGATTTCACGGTAGGTGTTTTGCGCGGGCAACCACACCTCCAGGTCGTGGGTGCGCACCGCGCCAAAGCCCATGTCACCGGTGCACAGCAGCATCACCCGGTAGGGCAAGCCCAGCTTTTGCAAAATGGCTTCGGCATGGGCGGTCATGTGTTCCAGCGCCTGCTCGCTTTTGTCGGGGTGGACGATTTGCACCATCTCGACTTTGTCAAACTGGTGTTGGCGAATCATGCCGCGGGTGTCACGGCCATGGCTGCCCGCCTCGGAACGAAAACACGGCGTGTGGGCGGTGAGTTTGATGGGCAGGTCGGCCTCGGCCACGATTTCATCGCGCACAAAATTGGTCAGCGGCACCTCGCTGGTGGGGATGAGGTACAGGGCCGTGGGGTCGTCCCCGTCTTGACCGCCTTTTTTGGCGGCGAACAAATCGGCTTCAAACTTGGGCAGCTGCCCGGTGCCACGCAGGCTGTCTGCGTTGACGATGTAGGGCGTGTAGCACTCGGTGTAGCCGTGTTCTTGGGTTTGCACGTCAAGCATGAACTGCGCGAGCGCACGGTGCAATCGGGCGATCGGGCCTTTGAGCACGCTAAAGCGCGAGCCCGCCAGTTTGGTGCCGGTTTCAAAGTCCAGGCCCAGGGGTTCGCCAATGTCCACATGGTCTTTGGCAGGAAAGCCCAAGGGCGCGGCTTCACCACCCAGCCCTTGCCCGGGGCTCCAGCGGCGCAACTCGACATTGCCGTGCTCGTCGCTGCCCACCGGTACGCTCGCATGGGGCAAATTGGGCAGGGCTTGGAGCAAGGCCTGCATGTCGGCTTGCAGCAACTCCAAGCGTTGGGCTGAGCGCTCCAAATCGTCTTTGATGCTGGCCACCTCGGCCATGATGTCGTCCACGCTTTCGCCTTTGGATTTGCGCTGGCCAATTTGCTTGGACAGGCTGTTGCGCCGCGCCTGCAGCTCTTCGGTGTGGGTTTGCAAGGTTTTGCGCTCGCCCTCCATGGCCTGAAAGGCGTTGACATCCAGATAGGTTTGCGGGGACTTGCGGGTGTTGAGGCGCTCCAAGACATGCGGCAAGTCGCGTCTGAGCAAATTGATATCGAGCATGGGGGGCGATTGTAATTTTTATCGGGCCCGGCAAATGCCACCGGCCTCAGGCATCTGGCTTGAGACCTTTGGGCAGCGGGAATTTGATGGTTTCTTGAATACCGTCCAGGGTGCGCACCGACACAGCACCCAAGGCACGCAAGCGGGTGATGACTTGTTGCACCAAGATGTCAGGTGCAGACGCGCCAGCGGTCAGGCCGATGCGTTGTTTGCCATCAAACCAAGTGGCTTGCAACTCGTCGGCATGGTCCACCATATAGCTGGGTGTGCCGTACTTTTGCGACACATCGCGCAAGCGGTTGCTGTTGGAGCTGCTGGGGCTGCCGACCACAATGACGATGTCCACTTGGGGGCTGAGCAGCTTGACCGCGTCTTGGCGGTTTTGGGTGGCATAGCAAATGTCTTGCTGCTTGGGCGGGCGAATTTGCGGAAAGCGTTTTTGCACAGCGGCCATGATTTCGGCCGCATCGTCCACGCTCAAAGTGGTTTGGGTCACCACCGCCAGGCGCTCAGTTTGCATAGGTTGGACGGTGGCCACATCGTCCACATCTTCCACCAGGTGAATGCCCTCGGACAATTGGCCCATGGTGCCTTCGACTTCGGGGTGGCCTTTGTGGCCGATCATGATGAACTCATAGCCCTCGCGGTGCAGTTTGGCCACTTCAACATGCACCTTGGTCACCAAAGGACAGGTGGCATCAAACACCCGAAACCCACGCCTTTCGGCCTCGTGTTCCACTGCTTTGGGCACGCCGTGGGCGCTGAACACCAAGGTGGCACCGGGAGGCACATCGTTCAAGTCTTCAATGAAGATGGCACCACGTGAGCGCAAGTCATTGACCACATGGGTGTTGTGCACGATTTCATGGCGCACATAAATGGGCGCGCCAAACTTGCTCAGGGCGTGCTCAACGATGTCAATGGCTCGGTCCACGCCGGCACAAAACCCCCGGGGTTCGGCCAAAATGATTTCAGATGGCAACACAGCGCTCATAAAACACCTATCAGTTGAACCTCAAATTGCACGGCTTGCCCGGCCAGCGGGTGATTGAAGTCAAACAGCACCGCCGAGTCACCCAATTGGCACACCGCACCCGCATAACTGCCAGCCCCATCGGGCGCTGGAAAAGCGACCACGTCCCCCACGGCATAACGCTCATCGGGGTCGCCCAGTTGGCGCAAGGTGTCACGGCTGACCCACTGCAGCATGTCCGGGTTGCGCGGGCCAAAGGCTTCGCCAGCGGCCAATTGGAAGGTGGTGTGGTCGCCATCGGCCAAGCCCATCAAATGCTGCTCCAGGGCGGGCGACAACTCGCCAGAGCCCAAGGACAAGGTGGCGGGTTTGCCGCCAAAGGTATTGATGATGTCGCCTTGCGGCCCCGTGAGGCGGTAGTGCAAGGTCAAAAAGGCGCCGGGCGTGACACGCACAATGGATTCGGTGGTGGGGGTGGTCATAAAGCTTTGGGGTTTCACAACCCATTGTAGAAATCCCTGAGACTGGCCTGTCAACCTTTAAGGCTTGGGTGGCATTAGAACAAAAATACTCCACCTCAACCCCGATGCGCGATTTACCCACCGATGTGCGCCCCCGCGAAAAGCTGCTGGCCCGGGGCCCTGAGGCTCTGAGCGACACCGAACTGCTGGCATTGCTGCTGCGCACCGGAACCCGTGGCCGGCATGTGCTGCAAATGGCCAGTGAACTTCTGGGTCAATTTGGTGGCATCTCGGGTTTGCTCCAAGCCCAGGCCAAAGACTTGCAGCGCTTCAAAGGTTTGGGGGGCACGGCCAAGCGGGCCGAGTTGCTGGCGGTATTGGAGCTGTCCCGCCGAGGCTTGGCCGAGCAATTGCGCCAACGACCGGTGCTGGATTCGCCCGAACGCGTCAAACAGTACTTGCAGCTGCAATTGGGCCATTTGGGCCATGAAGTGTTTGCTCTGCTGCTGCTCGACAACCAACACCACTTGTTGCATTACCGCGCCATGTTTCAGGGCACGCTGAGCCAAGCCAGCGTCTACCCGCGCGAAGTGGTCAAACTCGCGCTTGATGTGGGTGCCAGCGGCGTGGTGTTGGCACACAACCACCCCAGTGGCAGCGTGCAAGCCTCGGCCGCCGACAAAGCCCTGACGCAAACCCTGAAGTCGGCCCTGGCCCTGGTCGATGTGCGAGTGCTGGACCACATCATCGTCGGCCCGGGTTGCGCATTTTCGATGGCCGAGGCGGGATTGATCTAAAAAAGCCCCGCGTCGTTCATCCAATGAAATGCCTGGGCCTGTGATCGCGAAGTACACCGCGGCAGGGCCATCCAGCCACGGTTGCGGCTGGCTATGATGCCAACCATGTTGTCAGCCACCCGCATGGCATCGACCCCACCCCAGCCTGTGTTGCCCACCATGAAATCGCGCTCCCTGAAAGACCTTGATGCGTTGCGCCAAACATTGGCCCAGCAGCAGGCGCAAGCGGCATTGGCAGCCCAAGCCCGGGCTGAGGCGCTGCGCCAAGCGCGGGCCGAACAAGAGCTGTTTGTGCGCTCAGTCGGGGCCGTCAAACCCCTCAACCCCCAAGCGCGGGTGCGGCTGCAAACCCCGGCACCCGCGCCTGAACCCTTGCAATTGCAACGCGACCAGCAAGCGGTGCTGCGCGAAAGCCTGAGTGATGAGATCGACATCAGCAGCATGATCGAAACCGATGACCAACTCAGCTACCTGCGCGATGGCATGGGCCGCGATGTGATCCGCAAGTTGCGCCAAGGCGATTGGGCTTTGCAAGGCGAAATTGACCTGCACGGCCTGCGCAGCGATGAGGCGCGCGAGGCCTTGGGCGGCTTTATCCGCCAAGCCCATCGCCAAGGTTGGCGCTGCGTGCGTGTGGTGCATGGCAAGGGCCTGGGCTCTCCGGGCAAAACACCGGTGCTTAAAAACAAAGTGCTGCGCTGGTTGGTGCAAAAAAGCGAGGTCTTGGCGTTTGTGCAAGCCACCCCGTCTGAAGGCGGGGCTGGGGCTTTGCGGGTGTTGTTGGCCCCTGTATCCACCCCCGCCAATCTCACGGGCCGTTGAGGTTGCGCATCCAATCAGCGGTCTGGAAAAAGCTCTCTTGCAAGCGGGTTTGCAGTGGCTGGGGCAGCGCCAGCTCTTGCATGGCCTGGGCCATGCATGCCAGCCACTGGTCGCGCTCGCGCACACCTATCGCAAATGGCATGTGGCGCATGCGCAAGCGCGGGTGGCCAAAGCGCTCGGTGTAGTGCGACGGCCCGCCCAACCAACCACACAAAAACCAAAACAATTTATCCCTGGCTGACAGCAAGTCGCTGCCGTGCACAGCGCGCAAATGGGCATAGGCCGGCTCTAGATCCATCAGGTCGTAAAACCGGTCCACCAGGGCGCGCACCTGGGCTTCGCCACCCACCATCTCAAAAGCGGTGGTGCTGTCTGGGCTGTCTTGTTCATCCATGCGGTGTTGCCGGCTGGTTCACTGCGCAGCTTCGCGCAAGGTCTGCACCACCGGGCGGCGCAAGATTTCACGCAAACCCCACCAACCGGCCAACAGCGCCAACAGGGCCCCCGCCAGCGTTCCCACCAAGGGCACCCACACCGGCGGTGTCCAGGCAAATTCAAACACAAAGTGGGCCAAACCCCAGCCCACGGCCAAGGCCACCAACGAGGCCAAGGCACCCGCCAAAGCCCCCACGCCCACCAATTCGGCGGCTTGCACCCGCGCCAACAAACGGTTGGAAGCCCCCAAAGCGCGCAACACCGCATATTCGCGGGCACGTTCCTCGCGGGTGGCGGTGACGGCGGCAAACATCACCACCAAACCAGCAGCCAGGGTAAAGACAAATAAAAATTCCACCGCCTTCACCACTTGTGCCAACACCTTTTGCACTTGGTTCAAGCTGGCCCCCAAGTCCACATTGGTGATATTGGGAAAACGCGCCACCATGGCATTGTCAAAGCCCCGCAGCGTGGGGGCGCGAAAAGCGGCGATGTAAGTCATGGGCACATCAGGCATGTGTGACAGGGGATACATCACAAAGAAATTGGCGCGCATCGACGTCCAGTCCACCCGGCGAATGGACGTCACACGCGCTTCAATGGCCACCCCCGCCATGTCAAACTGCAAACGGTCACCCATTTTCAAACCCAAGGTTTTGGCCAAGCCTTCTTCCAAGCTCAAGGCCTCGGGTTCTTCAGGCAGCCAAGCACCGGCCACGATGGTGTTGTGCGCGGGGGCCGCCACGCTGTGCGACACATTGAACTCGCGGTCCACCAAGCGTTTGGCCCGCTCGTCGCTGTAATTTTGTGCCGACACGGCTTGGCCATTGACGGCCAGCAAACGGGCCCGGATCATGGGGTACCAGTCGTAGCGCTGAACTTGGGCTTGGCGCAAATGGTCTTGAAAAGCCTGCGACTGATCGGGTTGCACATTGAGAACAAAGCGATTGGGCGCATCGGCGGGTGTGGCATTGCGCCAGCTGGCCACCAAGTCGGTGCGCAACAACCCCAACAACACCAGGGCCAACAAGCCCACCGACAAGGCGCTGACTTGCACCATGGCAAAAACCGGTCGGGCAGAAATTTGGCGCGTGGCCAAACTCAGCCACTGCGGGGCCCGCGCCTCATTCACCGCCCAGCGCAAGCTGCGCACGGCCAGCCATGACAAAGCCGCAAAAAAGGCCACCGCCCCGGCAAAGCCGAGCACCACCCACAGGCCCAAGACCAGGTCGCGGCTGACCGCCATGAGCAGCATTGAAAAACCCAGCAAACCCGCCCCCATGACCCACATCGAAGCGGCTTGCGGCTTGCCCACATCGCGCCGGATCACCCGCAAAGGCGGCACCCGGGCCAGTTGCAAAACCGGTGGCAAACCAAAGGCCACCAGCAGTGTCAAGCCCGTGCCCACCCCATAGGCCAGGGGCCGCCATCCCGCAGCGGGCAAGTCGGCCTCAATCAAACCGCTGAGCAAGCCGACAAACACCTCGTGCAAGCCGTATCCCAAAGCAGCGCCCAGCAAACTGGCCCCCAGGCCCAGCAGCCCAAACTCGATCGCATACACCGCTGCGATCTGGCGCTGGCTTTGTCCCAGCACGCGCTGAATGGCGCAGTCGTCCAAATGGCGTGCCGCAAAGCCGCGCGCGGCCAAGGCCACGGCCACCGCACTGAGCAATGCCGCCAACAGCGCCACCAGGTTGAGAAACTTTTCGGCACGCTCCAAGGTTTGGCGCATTTCTGGTCGCCCCGCCTCCATCGACTCCAGGCGCACACCGCGCACCTCGGCTTGTCCCACCTGGCCCTGGGCCCATTGCATATAGGTCTCCACCTTTTTGTCTGGCCCGGCCACCGCAAAGCGCCAAGCAATGCGACTGGCCGGCTGCACCAAACCAGTGGCGTCCAGGTCGGCGATGTTGATCAACAAGCGCGGGGCAAAGTTCATGAAGCCCGCGCCCCGATCGGGTTCAGCGGTGAGCACCTGCGACAAAATCACGCGGTGTTTGCCCAGCCACAAGGGGTCACCCGGTTGCAATTCAAGGGCTTCGAACAAACCGGGCTCGGCCCAGGCTTGGCCAGGCGCAGGAATGGTGCGCACCACCAGCGAGGGGCCGTCGTAGGCCGTTTGGTTGTTGGGTGCTGCCACCGTGCCAGGTTGAGCCCCAGGTGAAGGCATGAAACCCGCACCCGGCAATCCACCGGCCGTGGATTGCAGCACCTGCAAAGTCCCGCGCAATGGGTATCCCGGCTCCACCGCTTTGAGGGCGATCAAGCGGCTGGCACCGCCGCGCTCGTCGCTGGCACGCGCCATGGTGGGAAAGCTCAGCGTGGTGGCGCTGTTCAAACCCAGCGCCTTGGCCTTTTGCGCAAAGGGCGCAGGCGTGGGCTGATCGCTCACCACCACCACATCACCGCCCATCAACTGACGCGCATCGCGCGCCATCCCGGCTTGCATGCGATCGGCCAAAAAAGCCACCGAGCTGAGCGCGGCCACGCCCAAGGCGACCGCCACCATGGGCAGTCGCAACTCGCCAGCCCGCGCATCGCGCCACAGGTTGCGCCAAGCCATGGCCCATAAATGCATCATGCGTGGGCTCTTTTCACAGGGGTGTGGGCCAATTCAGGCTGCCATTGCAGCACCTGCGGCGCGGTGTAACAAAGAAAGCGCTTGTGGGTGGCGCGTCCCACGGTGCACAGTCCCAAGCGCTGGGCCATCTCAAAGCCCATTTGCGTGATGCCACTGCGCGACACCACCACGGGCACTTGCATTTGCGCGGCCTTGAGCACCATTTCACTGGTCAGGCGACCGGTGGTGTAAAAAGCCCAGGGCGCATCGATAGGTGCCAGGGATGGTTCGATGCCGTTCATCCACATCCAGCCGGCGATGGTGTCGATGGCGTTGTGGCGGCCCACGTCTTCGACAAACAAACACATATCGCTGTTGTGAAACAGGGCACAGGCATGCACCGAACCGGCCGACTTGTAGGTGCTCTCTTGGAGGCGAATGGCGTCGACCATGGCGTACAAAGCCTGCTGCGGCCATTGCGCTGGGGGCAGGCTCAGCCCGTCGAGATCGGTGAGCAAGTCGCCAAACATGCTGCCTTGTCCGCAACCTGTGGTGACCACGCGTTGCGCGGTTTTGGCGCTGAGGTCAGCAATGCCGCCATGGGTTTTGACCGCAGCAACCCCTGCGCCACCTTCTCCTGCATCCCAGTCCACGGTGATGGATTCGACGGCGCTGGGTGCGTCGAGCAAGCGCTGATTGCGCAAATAACCCAGCACCAGCCATTCGGGGTGGGCGCCCAAGGTCATCAAGGTGACCAGCTCGCGCTTGTCCACATACACGGTCAAAGCGCGCTCGGCCGGAATGGACAGGTCTTCGGTGTGGCCGTGCTCGTTGACCGCTTGCACGGGGCAGGTCAAGGGGGCACGGGCTTGGGTGAGTCGGGGCAGCATATGTTGCATAGGGGGCATAGCCTAACCGACCTGGACAGGACCTCAGGTCCAAAAGGACATTGACTGGGTTTTGCCAACCATTGGGGACTTGGATGTCCATTTAAGCCTCACCTGCCATCCGGTTTGCCCAGCGGTGACAATGAGGCCATGGAGAAAATGCGCATCGACAAATGGCTGTGGGCGGCCCGTTTTTACAAAACCCGTTCTTTGGCCAGCGAAGACATCGACAAGGGCCGGATTGAGGTGAACGGGCAAACCGCCAAACCCTCGCGCGAGGTCAAAACCGGCGACACGGTTCGCATTCGCCAAGGGGCGGTGCTGCGCAGTGTGGTGATTGCAGGCTTGAGCGCCCAGCGGGGGCCCGCACCCGTGGCCCAATTGCTGTACCAAGAAACCGCCGACAGCATCGAACAACGCGCCAAGCTGGCCTTGCAACAGCGTTACGCCCGGGAACCCGCCTTGAGCCAAGAGCAAGGCCGCCCCACCAAACGCAATCGGCGCGAACTCGAGCAAGCGCGCCACGGCTGGGACGAGCGCTGGAGTGCATCGGTGGACAAATAAAACCCCTCAGTGCGTGTTCACACGCACCTGGTCAGCGCGACCACGGCCTAGATGATGGACACCAAAACACTGCAAGGGGCTTCCTCAATCAGCGACGGTGAGATGGAGGCATGCCACCAACGCTGAACCCAACTGTTCTTGTGCTCATGGCCCACCACGAT
>CAMDLJ010000053.1 GCA_945901665.1 Bordetella parapertussis
GTGGTGCGGGTGCGGGTGCTGTTTTCAAAAAACAGGTTGAACACGCTTTTGCCCCGCAGCAGCGGGACTTTTTTCACCTCCCGGTCGCTGACCGAGACAAACTGGCTGGCCGTGTCCAAGATGTGGGTGAGGATGTCGCGTGGCAAACCCTCGGTGGAGAGCAGGTGGATCAGCTCGCCGTTGCGGTTCAATTGCGGGTTTCGTTTGTACAGCACCGTCAGCCCCTGAGTGAAAAGGACAAGCGCCCATCGGGGCCGCGTTGCAGGCTTAACTTTTGATCGGCCGGCAAACTCAGTCGCGCTGCGGCGCAATCGGCCTGGATGGGCAATTCGCGCCCACCCCGATCCACCAATACCGCCAAGCGCACGCTGGCCGGTCGGCCGTAGTCATACAGCTCGTTGATCACCGCCCGCACGGTGCGACCGGTGTAGAGCACATCGTCAATGATCCACAAGTGCGCACCCTCAATCTCAAAGGGCAGGCGGGTCACGCCACCATCGGCCAAGCCACGGCGCGCGAAATCATCGCGGTGCATGGCCGATGAAATCACCCCCGCCGGCACGCTCAAGCCCAAGTCGGCCTGCAGCCGCTCGGCCAACCATGCCCCGCCCGAGGTGATGCCGACCAAACGGTCTGTGGCGCCCCACTGTGGCTGCAAGGCGCGCAGCAAATCGCGGTACAAGGCCTCGGCGTCGAGCGAGAGGTTTCCACTCATGCGGCCATCTCCTGAAAAAACTGCTGCAAGATGATGCTGGCACTGGCCGCATCCACATCTTTGGCACCGCTGGCCAAGGCCTCGGTGGTGCTGTAGCGCTCATCGACTTCAAACACCGGCAGGCCAAAACGCCCGTGCAACTGGCGCGCAAAGCGCCGGGCGCGCAGGGTGTTGTCGTGTTCTGCGACATCGGGGTGAAACGGCACGCCCACCACCAAGGCATCGGGCTGCCAATCTTGGATGCAACGGGTGATCAAGGGCCAACGCGCATCGCCTTGGGCTTGCAAATGGCCTTGGGGTGAGGCCTGGCACAGCAAGCGGTTGCCCACGGCCACGCCGGTGCGGCGGGTGCCAAAGTCAAAGGCCAAAAAAGTTTGCAAATGGGGCGCGACCTGGCGCGGGCCGGTCAACACGCCAGCGCTCATGCGTGCCCCGCGTCGGGCGACAACATCCACGACTGCAAGCCCAGCAAGGACAAGGCTTTTTCGTAGCGCTGCTCGCAGGGGGTGTCAAAAATCACCGCGGCATCGGCCTCCACCGTGAGCCAGGCGTTTTCGGCCAACTCGGACTCCAACTGGCCCTGGCCCCAGGCGGCGTAACCCAAAGAAATCAGAACCTTGCGCGGGCCCGCCCCAGTCGAGAGGGCTTCCAACACGTCTTTGGAGGTGGTCATGTCCAGGCCGCCAGGCACCGACAAGGTCGAAGCATAGGCAGACTCGGTGGGCTCGTTGGGTTCACTGGAGGTGGCAAACACCGGTTCATGCAGCACAAAACCGCGCTCGGTGTGGACCGGGCCGCCATGGTAGACGGGGGTTTGATTGAGGTCTTCGCGGTGCAAAGGCAGGTCGACTTTGTCGAACAAACCGCGCACATTGATGTCGCTGGGCTTGTTGATCACCAGGCCCAAGGCCCCGCGATCGCTGTGTTCACAAAGGTAAATGACGCTTTTGGCGAAGGATTCATCGGACAATCCGGGCATGGCGATCAAAAAATGATGCGTCAGATTGATCGGTTCGGAATCCATGGACATGGGCGCATTTTAATGTTGAAGACAAACACCTCGGGCATGCCCCGCTTTCAGACCGGTCTGGTGTGGTTCCGCCGCGATCTGCGCGCCACCGACAACGCCGCACTGCACCACGCCTTGGACCAATGCGCCCAAGTGCATGCGGTGTTTGTGCTGGACCGCGACATCCTGGACCCCTTGCCCCGGCGCGACAGGCGGGTCGACTTTATTTTGGGCAGCTTGCACGACCTCGATGCGGCGCTGCGCAGCTTGTCCGGTTTGCCCGAGGCCGGGTTGATCGTGCGCCACGGCCACGCAGCCCACGAAGTGAGCGCTTTGGCCCGCGAACTCGGCGCCCAAGCGGTGTTTGCCAACCACGATGACGAGCCCGCCGCGATCGAGCGCGACAACCAAGTGCGCACCCTGTTGGCCCAACACGGGCAAGATTTCTTCACCTTTAAAGACCATGTGGTGTTTGAGCGCCAAGAGGTGCTGACCCAAAGCGGCACACCTTACGGCGTGTTCACCCCCTACAAAAACGCCTGGCTGAAAAAACTCCAACCCGCTGAGCACCTCAGCGCCTGGCCAATCGAAGCTTTGGCGGGGCGCTTGGCGGCGCGGTCCAGCCACATGCGCCAGCCACCCCCCAGAGCCCAAGACATCGGCTTTGAGCCCAGCAACTTGGCCGATTTGCCAGTGGTCTGCGGTGCTGCCGGGGCGCAACAAGCCTTGGCAGATTTTTTAAACCGCATCGACCGGTATGAAGATACGCGCAACTTTCCTGCGGTCAAAGGCCCCAGCTATTTGAGTGTGCACCTGCGTTTTGGCACAGTGTCGATCCGCGAACTCGCCAGCTTGGCGCATACCCGCGTGCAACAAGGCTCGGCCGGCGCGGCGGTGTGGTTGTCGGAGCTGATTTGGCGCGATTTTTACCACCAAATTCTGTACCACCACCCCCGGGTGGTGGCGCACGCTTTCAAGCCCGACTATGACCGCATCCAATGGGAAAGCGGCTCCGAAGCACAAGCCTTGTTTGACGCCTGGTGCGCAGGGCGCACCGGCTACCCCTTGGTGGACGCGGCCATGGCCCAAATCAACCAGACGGGCTATATGCACAACCGCTTGCGCATGGTGGTGGCGAGTTTTTTGGTGAAAGATTTGGGACTGGATTGGCGCTGGGGCGAACGCTACTTTGCGCAACACCTGATTGACTTTGACCTGGCCGCCAACAACGGCGGCTGGCAGTGGGCCAGCTCCAGCGGCTGCGACGCGCAACCTTACTTTCGCATCTTCAACCCCATCAGCCAAAGCGAAAAGTTCGACCCCCAGGGCAAGTTCATTCGCCGCTACCAGCCGCAACTGGCCGAGATGCCCGAGCGCTGGATCCATGCGCCTTGGCAAGCCCCGCCCATGGTGTTGCAAGCGGCGGGCGTGCGCTTGGGAGAGAACCAAGCCCTGCCCGTGGTGGACCACGCCGTGGCGCGCGACGCCACCTTGGCGCGTTATGCGGTGGTGAAAAAACCCGGCGTTTAACCCACCGGGTTCACACAGGCTGGTGGCGCAAAGCTGCCAGCACCGACGGGTCGGGTGAACGCAAAAAACCGGCCGCGTATTGGTGCAGCAAACGCAGCATCTCTGGCACCGCTGGGCCAGCGCGCTGCGCACCTGCTGCCAAGTCGCTGTGTGCCAAGGCTGCCTCAATGCATTGCAACAGAGCGGCGCACAAGTCGGCCATGCCATCGAGTTGCATGTCGCCCAGCAACAAGTGCAATTGAGCGGATGGGGCTAAGCATGCCTGCGCAGCCTCAGCGTCTTGGGGCGCATCCGCCCAACCCTGCATCACGATCTGCCAGTCTTCGACCTGGGCGTGGACAAACTCCAAAAACATGGCGCTCAGCGCTTCTGCTTGCTGGTTGGGTGTGGGCGCCATCGGGGCCAAACCCGGTGCTGCGGCCATGATGCGTGCACACACCACGGCGTGCCAGTTTTGCCATGTGGCAGGCGCTGGGGTCTGGGTCAAATGGTCAAAAAAATGGCCTGCCAGCACCCAAAACATGCGCACTTGGGGATCAGAAAGGGTGTGCTGCGCGCGCGCTTGTTGACACAAACCCTTCAGCGCCAGGGCAGGTTCTTGAGCCACATGGGGCCGACCGCGCAGCAAGGCAAGCATGCACTGATCAAAGGCGCGGCGCCAATCGGTGGGGGCCGCAGGGCCTGGCGCGCTCATGGCAAAGAAAATATGCCCGTATTAAATTTGAACCATTTCAAAGTCTTCTTTGCGCGCGCCGCATTCGGGGCAAGTCCAGTTCATCGGCACGTCCTCCCAGGGGGTGCCAGGGGCAATGCCCTCATCTGGGGCGCCAGCGGCTTCGTCATAAATCCAGCCGCAAATCAAACACATCCAAGTTTTAGCCACAGTCTTGCCTTCGAGGTTCAAGGGGGAAAGGTGGGGGCACGGCCACGGAGGGCTCGCATAGAATGGGTCGCATTGTATAGACCACCATGGCGCAAGAATTCCGCTCTCAAGACCCCTCCACGCTGGAAGAAGAAGGCGGCGCACCTGCTTGCGTGATGTGCTTCAACGCCAACGATGCCAGTGGTGCGGGTGGGCTGGGTGCCGATCAACTCACCATCGCCTGTGTCGGCGCCCACCCCCTGGGTGTGGTGACCGGTGTTTACATCCGCGACAGCGCAGAAATCTTTGACTTCACTGCCATTGATGAAGACGCCGTGGCAGAGCAAGCCCGGGTGGTGCTCGAAGACAGCTCGGTGCAGGTGTTCAAAGTCGGTTTTTGCGGCAACCCTGAAACCTTGAGCGTGGTGGCCCAAACCTGCAGCGACTATGCCCAAGTGCCGGTGGTGGCCTACATGCCCAATCTGTCGTGGTGGGATGAAGAACAGGCCGACGCTTATCAAGACGCTTTTTTGGAATTGATGCTGCCCCAAACCACGGTGCTGGTGGGCAACCACAGCACCTTGTGGCGCTGGCTGCTGCCCGACTGGTCCAACAGCAAAAGCCCCGGCCCGCGCGACTTGGCGCGCGCCGCCAGTGAAAAAGGCGTTCCTTATGTGTTGGTGACGGGCATTGTGCAACCCGACCAGCACATCGAAAACGCCTTGGCCACGCCCATGACCGTGTTGGCCACTGAACGCTTTGAGCACATCGATGCTGTTTTTTCGGGCGCCGGCGACACCTTGAGCGCGGCCTTGTCCGCCTTGCTCGCCTCTGGCACCGATTTGGAGGCCGCCTGCTTGGAGGCCCTCAATTACCTCGACCATTGCCTGGACAGCGGCTTTCGCCCCGGCATGGGCCATGTGGTGCCCGACCGCCTGTTTTGGGCCCATGGCGAGGACGAAGACGACAGCGCCGAAGTGGGCACCGAATTTGCCCTCCCCCGCCACGAAACCAAGCACTGACCACAGACCATGACCGATCTGAACCAAACCCTTTTCGACCGCGCCCGCCTTGTCATTCCTGGCGGCGTCAACTCACCCGTGCGGGCCTTTCGCGCGGTGGGCGGCACACCGCGTTTTGTCAAACGCGCCCAAGGCGCTTATTTTTGGGACGCCAACGACCGCCGCTACATCGACTACATCGGCTCTTGGGGCCCGATGATCTTGGGCCATGGCCACCCTGCGGTGGTCGAAGCGGTGCAAAAAGCGGTGCTCGAGGGTTTCTCGTACGGCGCGCCCACCGAGCGCGAAATTGAACTCGCCGAAGCGCTGGTGCAACTCATGCCCTCGATGGAAATGGTGCGCTTGGTCAGCTCCGGCACCGAGGCTGGCATGAGCGCCTTGCGCTTGGCCCGCGGCGCCACCGGCCGCAGCAAGATCATCAAGTTTGAAGGCTGCTACCACGGCCACGCCGACGCATTGCTGGTGAAAGCCGGTTCGGGCTTGGCCACTTTTGGCAACCCCACCAGCGCTGGTGTGCCCCCAGAAGTGGTGCAACACACCTTGGTGCTCGAGTTCAACAACATCCCCCAACTCGAAGAAGCCTTTGCCCTGCACGGCAAAGAATTGGCGTGTTTGATGATCGAGCCCATCGCCGGCAACATGAACTTTGTGCGCGCCAGCGTGCCCTTCATGAAACGCTGCCGCGAGCTGTGCAGCCAGCACGGCGCACTGTTGGTGTTTGACGAGGTGATGACCGGCTGCCGCGTGGCCTTGGGCAGTGCGCAAAGCGTTTACGCGCAATCCATCCCCGGCTTTGAGCCCGACCTCACTGTGCTGGGCAAGGTGATTGGCGGGGGCATGCCTTTGGCCGCTTTTGGTGGCAAACGCGCGGTGATGGAACAACTCGCCCCCTTGGGGCCGGTGTACCAAGCGGGCACCTTGAGCGGCAACCCCGTGGCCACCGCTTGCGGCTTGGCCACCTTGAAAGAAATTTCCAAGCCTGGCTTTTTTGACGCGCTGTCAGCCCGCACCCAAAGCTTGGTCGATGGCCTCAAAGGCGCAGCGGCCAAAGCCGGTGTGCCCTTCAGCGCCGATTGTCAGGGCGGCATGTTTGGTTTCTTTTTGCTGCCCGAGTTGCCGCAAAACTATGCCAAAGTGATGACCAGCGACAGCCCCAAATTCAACACCTTGTTTCATGGCTTGCTCGACAAAGGCGTGTACATTGCGCCCGCTTTGTACGAGGCCGGTTTTGTCAGCAGCGCCCACACGGCAGACGACATCGCAGCCACGGTGCAAGCGGCGGCCGAGGTTTTTGCCAAGCTGTAGAACCCAAGTGCGCCGGTTCAACCGCCGCACCTGCATCTGCTAATTTTCGTCCTGTCAGGGCGCCACCCTTTGAAGGACTTTGATGAAAAAAACCCACCCCCTGACGGTTGAAGGCAAAAAGCCCGATCGGGTTCTAGACGCCCTCAAACACACCCTGCGCCAATATGTGCGCCGTGAGCGCAACAAGCCCCTGCCCGAAGGCGTGGACTATTGGGACTTTGATTGCCAAATGGGCTTGCAAGCCGACACCGCCCACGCCGTGCACGTGGCCGAGCTGAACAAAGCCTTGGATGCCTTGGCCCTGGACGGCGCTGCGGCCGTGTACGTGGAAATCTTGCGCAAGCCCGGCATTCGCCAAAGCAAACCGCCCGCACCCGCTGACGAGACCACCTCACCACCCCCTGAAGCCAGCGCTGCATGAGCGTGCCCCAACCTGCAACCCATTTTTTGCGCAACGTTCTGCGCTGGGTGTTGCTGTTGGTGCTGCCCTTGCTGGCTGCCGTGGCCGGGGCATATATCTATTTGCAAGGCGGGCGCCACATGGCCACCGACAACGCCTATGTCAAAGGTGACAAAGTGCCCGTCAGCGCCCAGGTCTCGGGCACCGTGGTCAGCGTGATGGTGCAAGACAACCAAGCGGTGGCCAAAGACCAGGTGCTGTTTGTGCTTGATACCGCGCCCTTTCAGCACAACCTGGCCCGTGCGCAGGCCCGGCTGTTGCAGGTGCGCACCGACTTGATGGCGCTCAAGGCCAGTTACCGCGAAAAACAAGCCGAAATCACTCTATCGCGCACCAAGCACCGCTTTGCCCAACGCGAACAACAACGCCAAGCCGACTTGTTGGATAAACAGTTTATTTCTGCGGCCAAGTTTGACGACGCCAAACAAAACACCGACCTGGCCGAGCAGCAAACCCAGGCCCTGGAGATGGACCTCAAACGCATCGCCGAAGCCTTGGGCGGCAGCCTGGACAGCGCCATCGAGAGCCACCCCAGTTACCGCTTGGCCATGGCCGAGTTGGCCCAAACCCAATTGGAATTGAACCGCACCACTGTGCGCTCAGCCCAAGCGGGGGTGGTCAACCGACCGCCCAAGCCCGGTCAGTTTGTGGGGGTTGGCACGGTGGCCATGGCTTTGGTGGTCACCAACAACTGGTGGATTGAGGCCAACTTCACCGAAACCGAACTCACCTTCATCCAACCTGGGCAGCGCGCCACGGTGCGCATCGACACCTACCCCGATGTCCAATGGGCGGCGCGGGTGGAAAGCCTGAGCCCAGCCACGGGGGCAGAGTTTTCACTCATCCCAGCGCAAAACGCCACCGGCAACTGGATCAAGGTGACCCAACGCATCGCGGTGCGCTTGGTTTTGCAGCCCAACGACAGCGCTCCCATGCTGCGCTCAGGCATGAGCGCGCATGTGGAGATCGACACCGAGCACCGCCGCCGCCTGTGGGGCCATGCCCTGCCCTGAACCTTGGGCATGAACACCCCGGCCCCCACGGCTCCACCGGTGCGACGGGGTTGGCTCACGTTGGCGGTGATGCTGGCCACCATCATGCAAGCGGTGGACACCACCATTGCCAACGTGGCCTTGCCGCACATGCAAGGCAGCATGGGGGCCACGCAAGACCAAATATCCTGGGTGCTCACGTCCTACATCGTGGCCTCGGCCATTTGCATGCCCCTGACCGGTTTTTTGGCTGCACGCTGGGGGCGCAAACGCGTCTTCATGGCCGCGGTGGTGGGTTTCACCATCACTTCGATGCTGTGTGGTGCAGCCCAAAGCCTGGAACAAATTGTCTTGTTTCGCTTGCTCCAAGGGGTGTTTGGGGCTTGCTTGGTGCCGCTGTCGCAATCGATCCTGCTGGACGCTTATCCGCGCGAACGCCATGGCGCGGCCATGGCTTTGTGGGGCATGGGGGTGATGGTGGGGCCCATCTTGGGCCCGTCGCTGGGCGGCTGGCTCACCGAGTACTACAACTGGCGCTGGGTGTTCTACATCAACCTGCCGGTGGGCGTGCTGGCCTGGCTGGGGCTGGCCGCGTTTGTACCCGAAACCGAAATTGACCCCGAGCGGCGCTTTGACACGCTGGGGTTTTGTTTTTTGTGCTTGGGGCTGGGCTCGCTGCAAATGATGCTCGACCGAGGCCACTCCCTGGACTGGTTTGCCAGCACTGAGGTGGTGGCAGAGGCCTGCTTGGGGGGGCTGGGCATTTACCTGTTCTTCGCCCACATCTACACCCAACCCAAAGCCTTCATCGACCCGGAAATATTCAAAGACCGCAATTTCAGCGTGGGCCTGCTGTTCATCTTCATCGTGGGCATGATCTTGCTCACCACCATGGCCTTGCTGCCACCCTTTTTGCAAACCTTGATGGGTTATCCGGTGATGGATGTCGGCCTGTTGTTGGCCCCGCGCGGCGTGGGCACCATGCTGGCCATGCTGGTGGTTGGACGCATGTCGGGACGGGTCAATGCGCGATTGCTGGTGCTGGCAGGTCTACTCATGACCAGCGCCTCGCTGTATTGGATGACGCGCTTCACCACCGATGTCACCTCTTGGACGGTGGTGCAAACCGGCATCTTGCAAGGCATGGGGCTGGGGTTTTTATTTGTGCCTTTGACCGCTTTGGCGTTCTCCACCATGCCAGTGGCTTTTCGCAACGATGGCACGTCTCTGTATGGCCTGGTGCGCAGCATGGGCAGCAGCATTGGCATCTCTGCCGTCATCAGCTATTTGGGCTCACGCACCCAAATCAACCACGCCATCTTGTCCGAACACATCCACAGCGGCAACTGGGCCCTGCAAATGGGCATCGAACAAGGCATTCACCACATCATCACCCCAGAGGGCCTGAGCCAGTTGGACGCCCAAGTGGCGCGACAAGCCGCCATGCTGGCGTTTGCGCAAGACTTTCAAGCCATGATGTGGGTGACACTGGCGGCCATCCCCTTGTTGGCCTTTTTGCACACGCCCAAGTTGGACCCAAAGGCCTGAAGGCGTCCCCTGGCATGGGCTGGCCAAGGCGCAACTCAGCACCTCCTGTGGTCTCTGAGGCCCTTCAGGTGAAATGGCCGTGGGGGCAGTGCTGTACGAGCCCAGCGGCAAGATGACCCACGTTTACTGCCCCGAAGACAGCATCGAGTCTTTGCTGTTTGTGTTGGAAAACGGCTCTTTGGCAGAGATTGTTGTGGTGAAAAAAGAATACGACCGGCTGTTGCCCAACCAACAAGCCGTTTGAATCTGAGCGGCGCGCGCCTTTGGCTGGCCCATCGCCTCACTTCATCCGCATCACGATTCGCTCTGAAGTGAAGCCGCCCGCAATTTGTCTTTCTTGCTCGGTCGCTTGCCCTTGATGCCACCCACCCCCGCCGTTGGCGCCGGTGTTTCTGTGGGCTCAAAACCCGCCACCACCTCCAGCGGCAATTGCACCTGTGCGCGTTTTTGGATCAACTGCCAATGCGCAAAGGCATCGGCGCTGACAAAACTCACCGCTTGCCCCTGCGCACCGGCGCGCGCGGTGCGCCCAATGCGGTGGGTGTAGTCGTTGGCCGAGCGCGGTAAGTCGTGGTTGACCACCACCGGCAACAACGCAATGTCAATGCCGCGTGCGGCCAAATCGGTGGTGACCAACACGTCGATGCGGCTGTCTTTGAAGTCTTGCAAGGCCGCTTGTCGCGCCCCTTGCGACATGTCGCCATGCAAGGCACTGGCCCGCACACCAGCCGTGCACAGCTTGCTGGCCAGGTGCGCGCAGGCGTAGCGCGTGGCCACAAACACCAACACCCGCTGCCAGCCCTGGGTGGTGATCAAGTGGCGCAACAAAGCGGTGCGTTTTTTGTCGTCCACCGCGATGGCACGTTGTTCGATCTGCGGCGCCTCAAAGACCTCGGCGGCATCGCTCTCGATGCGCAGCGGCTCGCGCAAGCCCTGCTGGGCCCAGGCGGCCAACTCGGGCGTGGCGGTGGCCGAAAAACACAGGGTTTGGTGCGCTTGCGTCAGCAAGGCCAGCACGGCTTGCAGTTCGTCGGCAAAGCCCAGCTCCAGCAAGCGGTCGGCCTCATCGAGCACCAGGTGCTGCACCTCCGACAAACGCAGGGCGTTGTGCGCCACCAAGTCCAGCAAACGCCCGGTGGTGGCCACCACCACATCGGCACCACCACGGAGGGTCATCATTTGCGGGTTGATCGACACGCCGCCGTGGGCCACCACGGCTTTGAGCCCCAAGCTGTCAGCCACTTGGCGCAGCACTTGCCCCACTTGCAGCGCCAACTCGCGGGTGGGCACCAGCACCAAGCAGCGGATGGGCCGGCGGAAATTGGTTTGCTTGGGGGCTTGCAATATCTTGTGCACCAGGGGCAAGACATAGGCCAAAGTTTTGCCCGACCCTGTGGGCGCACTGGCCCACACATCGCGGCCTTGCAACACAGCCGGTATGGCCTGGCCTTGTATCGGCGTGGGCAGGTGCAAGCCCATGCTGTCCACGGCGCGCAGTAACGCAGGGCTCAGGCCCAGTTCAGAGAAGTTCAAAAGGGGGGTCCTGTCAGGTCAGGTGGTTGGATCGGTGATGTGCGTGATGTCTTGCCAACCCCACACATGCAAACCATCA
>CAMDLJ010000054.1 GCA_945901665.1 Bordetella parapertussis
TTCGTTGAAGCACGTCAGCAGAGGCATGAATTCATCACCGTAGAGCACCTGCTTCTGGCATTGCTGGACAACCCCAGCGCTGCAGAGGTGTTGCGGGCTTGCTCCGCCAACAGCGATGAGTTGCGCAAGTCCTTGGCCAATTTCATCAAAGACAACACCCCTCAAGTGGCCGGCACCGAGGATGTGGACACCCAACCCACCCTGGGTTTTCAACGCGTCATCCAGCGCGCCATCATGCATGTGCAGTCCACGGGGAATGGCAAAAAAGAAGTCACGGGTGCCAACGTGTTGGTGGCCATTTTTGGCGAAAAAGATTCTCATGCCGTTTACTACTTGCACCAGCAAGGTGTGACCCGCTTGGATGTGGTCAATTTCATTGCCCACGGCATCAAAAAGAGCGACCCCCCAGACACGCCCAAACAACAAGAGCCCGCCGCACAGGAAAACGAAGAACCTGTGGAGAAAAATGAAAAAGCTTCACCGCTGGAGCAATTCACCCAAAACCTCAATCAAATGGCCAAAGACGGCAAAATTGATCCCTTGATTGGCCGTGAATACGAAGTCGAGCGCGTGGTTCAAATCCTGTGCCGGCGTCGCAAAAACAACCCCTTGCTGGTGGGCGAGGCTGGGGTGGGCAAAACAGCCATTGCCGAGGGCTTGGCTTGGCGCATCACCCAAAAGGAAGTGCCCGACATATTGGCCGATTCGCAGGTTTACTCCTTGGACATGGGCGCCCTGTTGGCAGGGACCAAATACCGGGGGGACTTTGAGCAACGTCTCAAGGGCGTGCTCAAGAACCTCAAAGACAAACCACAGGCCATCTTGTTCATCGATGAAATTCACACCCTGATTGGTGCAGGTGCGGCTTCTGGTGGAACCTTGGACGCTTCTAACCTGCTCAAGCCCGCATTGAGCTCAGGACAGCTCAAATGCATTGGCGCCACCACCTTCACCGAGTACCGCGGTATTTTTGAAAAAGACGCGGCTTTGTCCAGGCGCTTCCAAAAAGTGGACGTCAATGAGCCCTCAGTAGAGCAAACGGTTGACATTCTCAAAGGCTTGAAGTCCCGGTTTGAAGAGCACCACAACGTCAAGTACGCTGTGGCCGCTTTGCAGGCCGCCGCTGAGCTCAGCGCCAAATACATCAACGACCGGCATTTGCCTGACAAAGCGATTGATGTCATTGATGAGGCCGGAGCCGCACAGCGCATATTGCCGCCGTCCAAGCGCAAAAAAACCATCAGCAAAACCGAAATTGAAGACATCGTGGCCAAAATTGCGCGCATCCCGCCAGCCAATGTGTCCAATGATGACCGTGGCAAACTCCACACCTTGGAGCGCGACCTCAAAAGCGTGGTGTTTGGTCAAGACAAAGCCCTGGAGGTGCTGGCCTCAGCGGTCAAGATGGCACGTTCTGGTTTGGGCAAATCGGACAAACCGATCGGTTCTTTCCTGTTCAGCGGCCCCACGGGTGTGGGCAAAACCGAAGCGGCCAAGCAATTGGCCTTCATCATGGGCATCGAGTTGATCCGCTTTGACATGTCAGAGTACATGGAGCGCCATGCAGTCAGCCGTTTGATCGGTGCGCCCCCAGGTTATGTGGGTTTTGACCAGGGTGGACTGCTCACCGAAGCGGTCACCAAAAAGCCACATTCTGTGTTGCTCTTGGATGAGATCGAAAAGGCCCACCCCGACGTGTTCAATGTCTTGCTTCAAGTCATGGACCATGGCACCCTGACCGATAACAACGGGCGCAAGGCCGACTTCCGCAATGTCATCATCATCATGACCACCAATGCGGGTGCCGAGACGATGAACAAAGCCACCATTGGTTTCACCAATCCCAGGCAAGCCGGGGACGAAATGGCCGATATCAAGCGCCTTTTCACCCCAGAGTTCCGCAACCGTTTGGATGCCATCGTCGGCTTCAAGGCCTTGGACGAGCAAATCATCATGCGTGTGGTGGACAAGTTCTTGCTTCAACTTGAAACTCAGTTGGCAGAAAAGAAAGTCGATGTCACTTTCACCGACGACTTGCGCAAACACTTGGCCAAAAAAGGCTTTGACCCCCTCATGGGCGCGCGTCCCATGCAACGCCTCATCCAAGACACCATCCGGCGCGCATTGGCCGACGAGTTGTTGTTTGGGCGTTTGACAGATGGCGGACGATTGACCGTGGACATTGACGACAAAGAGGAGGTCTTGCTCGACATCCAGCCCTTGCCCAAAAAGGAATCCAAGGCTTCCAAGTCTGAACCCACCGAGCCAGAAGAAGCCACGGCTGATTGATCGCGCCGTCAACACCGGTCTATGGCGGGGCAGGGCGGTCGAATCAACGGCCGCCCTTTTCCTTTTTCAAACACTGAATCGTTAAAATTTAAATCTCAGAAAAAGGATTTCAAGTGGCAGGACACAGCAAATGGGCCAATATCCAGCACCGAAAAGGCCGACAAGACGAAAAACGAGGAAAGGTGTGGACCCGTGTTATTCGTGAAATCATGGTGGCTGCCCGCGGTGGTGGTGCAGACCTGAATGCCAACCCCCGCCTGCGTTTGGCCGTGGACAAGGCCAAAGCGGCCAATATGCCCGCCGACACCATCAAGCGCAATATCGACAAAGCCACAGGCAATTTAGAGGGTGTTCATTACGAAGAAATTCGCTATGAGGGATATGGTGTGGGTGGCGTCGCTTTGATGGTCGACACCATGACCGACAACAAAGTTCGCACCGTGGCAGAGGTGCGTCATGCCTTGAGCAAACATGGGGGCAACTTGGGCAGTGACGGCTCTGTGGCCTATCAATTCAAACATTGCGGGCAATTTATCTTTGCCCCGGGTGCCAATGAAGACCGATTGATGGAGGTGGCGCTGGAAGCTGGTGCCGATGATGTCATCAACTCAGAAGATGGTGCGATGGAGGTTTTGTGCTCCCCCAGCATGTTTGAGCCCGTCAAGATCGCCTTGGAGGCAGCACAGCTGCTGGCGGTGTTAGCCGAAATCACCTATCGGCCTGAGCTAACGGTGGCTTTGGCAGCCGCAGACGCTGAAAAGATGCAAAAAATACTCGACGTTTTGGACGAGCTCGATGACGTCCAAGAGGTTTATCACAACGCCGAGCTATGAAGGCCCTGGTATTGGGCGGCGGTGGCCGCGAACATGCGTTGGCTTGGAAGTTGGCGCAATCGCCTTTGGTTCAGACCGTTTACGTGGCCCCAGGCAATGGGGGGACCGCTACCGACAAACGATTGGAAAACATCCCCATCACCGATGTGGTCGCCTTGCGTGAATGGGCCAAAAACGCACAAATCGATATCACGGTGGTGGGCCCCGAGGCCTTGCTGGCCGCGGGGGTGGTGGACGAATTTCGTGCCCATGGCTTGCGCATTTTTGGGCCAACCCAAGCGGCAGCACAACTGGAGAGCTCCAAAGCCTTCTCCAAAGACTTCATGCGCCGCCATGGCATTCCCACCGCCCGGCACGAAACCTTCACCGACGCCACACTGGCCCACCGCTACGTTGAGAGCCAGGGTGTACCCATCGTGGTCAAAGCCGATGGTTTGGCCGCCGGCAAAGGGGTGGTGGTGGCCACCAGCTTGGCGCAGGCGCACCAAGCCATTGATGACATGCTGACCACGAATGCCTTGGGTGTGAAGCACAACCAAGCCGGGGCTTGTGTGGTGATCGAAGACTTTTTGGCCGGCGAAGAGGCCAGCTTCATGGTGATGTGCCATGGCGACCAGGTTTTGCCACTGGCCACCTCGCAAGACCACAAGCGCCTGTTGGACCATGATCAAGGCCCCAATACGGGCGGCATGGGGGCTTATTCTCCAGCCCCGGTGGTGACTCCGGAGATTCACTCGCGGGTCATGCGCGAAATCATCTTGCCAACCATCGCTGGCATGAAAAAAGACGGCATCCGTTACACCGGTTTTTTATATGCAGGCTTGATGATCGATGCCCACGGCAAGCCCAAAACTTTGGAGTTCAATTGTCGGCTGGGCGACCCAGAAACCCAGCCTATTTTGATGCGACTCAAAAGCGATTTGCTGTCACTTTTATTGGCTGCCACGGATGACCAAGCCAACGCCTTGAAGGATTTCCCCATTCAGTGGGACACCCGAACCGCCTTGGGTGTGGTGATGGCCAGCCAGGGATACCCTTTGGCGCCGCAATCGGGTGACGCTATCACCGGTCTGCCACCAGAGTCCGCCGACACCATGGTTTTTCATGCCGGCACTGCGTGGGATGGCCATAGACTGACCACCCAAGGCGGGCGGGTGTTGTGTGTGACCGCTTTGGGCAGTAACGTGCGCGCAGCGCAGAAACAAGCCTATGTGGGCGTGCAAAAAATCGCCTTCGTTGGCCAACAATACCGCAACGATATTGGCCACTTGGCCATCCGCAATTAGGATGTCCCACAACCTTTCGCTTGGCGAACCCACCATGAGCCCCACTGAACAAGTTCATTCATACCTCGTCGATTTACAAAGCCGCATCACCCAGGCCTTGACGGACATCGATGGCACGGCTTTTTTGCGCGACCCCTGGCAAAAAGAGAAAACCGAAATGTTGCAAGGTGAGGGTGATACACAAATTCTTGAAAATGGCCCCGTGTTTGAGCGCGCAGGCGTTGGTTTTTCGAATGTCCGTGGGCCACAGTTGCCAGCCTCGGCCACCCAGCATCGGCCCGAGCTAAAGGGGTCGCCTTTTCAAGCCATGGGCGTGTCATTGGTGTTTCACCCGCGCAACCCTTATGTGCCCACCGTGCACATGAACATCCGCATGTTGACAGCCCACCCCCAGGAAGGTCCGCCCGTGTCTTGGTTCGGCGGGGGCATGGACTTGACACCCTACTATGGCTTTGAAGAAGACGCCCAACACTTCCACCAAACTTGCAAGGCGGCGGTTGAGCCCTTCGGTGATGCGCTTTACCCTCGGTTCAAAACCTGGTGCGATGACTACTTCACCCTGAAACACCGACAAGAGCAACGCGGTGTGGGTGGGATTTTTTACGATGACCTTTCAGAATTGGGATTTGAAGGGGGTTTTGGCTTGATGCAAAGTGTGGGCAATGCCTTGCTCAGCGCCTATTTACCCATTGTGGAACGCCGCAAGGACATGGCCTATGGCGAGCGGGAGCGGCAGCATCAATTGATGCGCCGAGGCCGATATGTGGAGTTCAATTTGGTGTGGGACAGAGGCACCCACTTTGGACTTCAATCCGGGGGACGAACCGAATCCATCTTGTTATCGATGCCGCCCCTGGTCAGTTGGGCTTACCAGCAAAAGCCCGAGCCGGGCAGCCCAGAGGCCAAGCTTTATACCGACTTTTTGGTTCGAAAAGATTGGGTTTGAACCCACACGCCGCAACGCCCAGCCAAGACACTCAGCGCAAGTTGGGTTTTTACGGTGGTGCTTTTGATCCACCGCATTTGGCACATATGGCATTGGCCAAGCATGCCGTGGCTCATCTGAGTTTGGATGCCTTGTATGTGGTGCCCACCGGCCAGTCAGGGCACAAAACGCCCTCGACAACGCCCGCATTTCACCGTTTGGCCATGCTGTCTTTGGCCTTTGCCGATATGCCGCAGGTGGTGATTGATGACAGAGAAACGCGCCGCGCTGGCTTTTCTTACACCGTGGACAGCTTGAATGAGATGCAAGCCCAAAACCCACAGGCCCAATGGTTTTTGATCATCGGCGAGGACCAGGCCAAATCCTTGGATAGTTGGCGCGAGTGGTCCCAAATTGTCCAAATGGCCCAAGTCGTGGTGGCTTCGCGCCCTGATGGCGATCAATCTGCATCCACCGTGAGCAGGTGGCACAATCGGGCTGCGCAAAACGCCATCGATATGGCTTTTCCATGCATGGACATCAGCGCAACGCGCATCCGCGAAGCGATTGCACAAGGGCGCTCCATCTCTCAGTGGGTCAATCCCAACGTCAACGATTACATTCAACACCATCACCTGTACCGCCAAACCCGATGACCACTTCTGCCGCCACTCAAAAAGACATTCAAAAACTCCAGCGCGTTATCGTTGATGCGCTCGAAGATGTGAAGGCACAAGACATCGCGGTATTTAACACTGAACACTTGTCTCCCTTGTTTGAGCGCGTCATCATTGCCACAGGCACTTCGAATCGGCAAACCAAGTCCCTCGCCAGCAGTGTGCGCGACAAGGTGCGTGAAGCAGGTCTGCCCAAACCCCGCTTGGAAGGGGAGGACAACGGCGAATGGATCATTGTCGACTGCGGTCCTGCCGTGGTTCACATCATGCAGCAGGCCATCAGACAGTACTACCATTTAGAAGAAATTTGGGGTGATAAGCCGGTGCGACTGAAGTTGGGTGCACCCAAACCCATGGCACCTTTGGCACCTGTTGCTGAGAAGAAAACCGCGGTCAAAACAAAAACCAAAAGCTCATCGCCCAAAGCAAGTCCAGCGAAAAAAGTGGCCCGCAAAACCCCCACTCGGGCAGCAGCGACCACCCCATCTCCTGCGGTACCCGCCAAAAAGTCACCATCCAAAAAATCCATCAAAGCAACGGGTCGCCCCAAAACCAAGGCCGCATGAAGCTTTGGGTGGTGGCCGTTGGACAGCGCATGCCTGAATGGGCCCAATCGGCTTGTCTGGACTATGCCAAGCGCTTCCCTCCTGATTGGCCGCTGGAGATCAAAGTGGTCAAAACCGAGCCGCGCCATAACCACGCAACCGATAAATGTTTGTTGGCTGAAAGAAAGCGCATTGAGTCGGCATTGCCAGCAGACACCTTGCGCATTGTTCTTGACGAACGTGGCGTCTCATTGAGCACCTTGGAGTTGGCCCGTCGTTTGAAATCGTGGCAACAAGAAGGCGTCAATCTGGCGTTTGTCATTGGGGGACCCGATGGCCTGGATGCGGAATTCAAGCGCAATGCCCACCTGAGCTTGCGCCTGTCTGACCTCACCTTGCCACATGCCCTGGCTCGGGTGGTTCTGATTGAGCAGCTCTACAGGGGAATCTCTGTGTTGGCCAATCACCCCTATCACCGAGAATGAGGCCATGCCGCCCTTCATCTACTTGGCCTCTCAAAGCCCGCGCAGACAATCCTTGTTGAACCAAATGGGTCAAGGCTTTGAACTGTTGTTGCCGGACCCCTCAGAGGACGTGGAATCCCTGGAGTCCACTCAAGCCGGTGAATCACCTCTTGACTATGTCCAACGTGTCACCGCGCTCAAATTGAAGGCTGCCTTGAACCGTTGGCACTTGAGGGGGCTTGCTTTCGCCCCCATTTTGTGTGCCGACACCACGGTGGCTTTGGGCACCGAGATATTGGGCAAACCACAAGATCGCCAGCAAGCGCGTGACATGTTGCGCGCTTTGAGCGGAAAAACCCATTCGGTTTTCACTGCGATTGCGGCAGCCACAACCTTGGAAAATAGGCATGCCATCAGTGTCTCAAAGGTGCGGTTTGCCACTTGGAGTGACGCTGAACTGGATGGCTATTTGGACAGCGGAGAATGGGAAGGCAAGGCCGGCTCCTATGCCATCCAAGGCAAAGCGGCCACGCATATCGCCCACATGGAAGGCAGCTATTCGGGCATCATGGGCTTGCCCGTGCATGAAACCGCCAAGTTGCTCCAACCGCCTTGGAAAGGACCATGATGGGTATTCAGCAAGATATTTTGGTCAATTGGTCGCCCCAAGAAACCCGTGTGGCGGTGATTGAAAACGGCGCACTCCAAGAGTTGCACATGGAGCGAACGCTCGAGCGCGGTTTGGTCGGCAATGTTTACCTGGGCAAAGTCTCCCGTGTTTTGCCAGGCATGCAGTCGGCATTCATTGATGTGGGTTTGGAGCGGGCCGCCTTTTTGCATGTGGGTGACTTGCTCAGCACCATCACCGCTCGGCACGCCGACAGCGACACCCCCAGCGGCCAAGCACCCCTGCCCATTGAAAAACAAGTCTTTGAAGGCCAAACCCTGATGGTCCAAGTGATCAAAGACCCGATTGGTAGTAAAGGGGCGCGCCTGTCAACACAAATCAGTTTGGCTGGTCGCATGCTGGTTTTCTTGCCGCAAGACAATCACATTGGCATATCGCAAAAAATACCCTATGAACAACGGGAAGCACTGCGCTCTAAGTTGCAGGGCCTGGCCCATGAAAACACCAATGCCGGGACCCCAGGAGGCTTCATTGTCCGCACCAATGCTGAAGACGCCAGCGATGGCGAACTCTCTGAAGACATTCAATACCTGCGAAAAACCTGGTCGCGCATCAAAGATGCGTCCACCACAAAGCCAGCCAAAAGTTTGTTGCACCGAGATCTGACCTTGTTGCAACGCGTGCTCAGGGACTTGGTCGGTGAGGGCACGCAGAGCATCCGGATCGACTCCAAAGAGCAGTATGAATTGTTGTTGACCTTTGGTTCCGAGTTCATGCCCTCTGCGGCAGAGAAGTTGCAGTTGTACAAGGGTGAGCGGCCCATTTTTGATTTGTTTTCAGTCGATGACGAGATCAGCCGCGCCCTGGGCAGGCGTGTCGACCTGAAATCAGGGGGCTATTTGATGATCGATCAAACCGAAGCCTTGACCACCATCGATGTCAACACGGGCGGCTATGTGGGCGCCCGAAATTTTGACGAAACCATTTTTAAAACCAATCTCGAAGCGGCCGGTGCCATTGCTCGCCAATTGCGATTGCGCAATTTGGGGGGCATTGTGGTGGCCGACTTCATCGATATGTTGACGCAAGACCACCAACAAGCGGTGTTGTTTGAATTTCGCAAGCATTTGCAGCGCGACAGGGTGAAAACCATGGTCAGTGGATTTTCCCAGTTGGGCCTGGTGGAGATGACGCGCAAACGCACCCGCGAATCCTTGGCGCATTTGCTGTGCGAGCCTTGTCCTGCCTGTGACGGCAAGGGTTCGGTGAAGACAGCCCGCACCGTTGTGTATGACATCTTGCGCGAAATCTTGCGCGAAGCGCGCCAATTTAACCCACTGGAATTCAGGGTGGTGGCCAATCCATCGGTGATTGACTTATTGCTGGACGAGGAAAGCACCCATGTGGCTGGTTTGAGTGACTTCATTGGCAAACCGATTTCATTGCAAAGGGAGTCATCCATGGGGCCCGAGCAATACGACATCGTCTTGCTTTGACCGCACTCTGCCGAAGGCGTCATGCGAATTGCTTTTTTGAGCCGACATTTTGACCCCCAAGGCGGGGGAGCGGAGCGTTACTCGGTGGCGGTGGCCGAGGAATTGGCGCAACGCCACGAGGTGCATGTGTTTGCCCAAGCTTTTGGATCTGCCAACCCCAACGGGTGGGTGCCGCACAAAATACCTGGGCCCCTGCGCCGCCCCCGATGGGTCAATCAGTTGTGGTTTGCCTTGGCAACAGCTTGGCTGACACACCGCGGATTCGACGTGGTGTACTCGCATGAGCACAGCTGGCATGGGAACGTGCAGTGCTTTCACGTGCTGCCCATCCGACACAGCCTGCTCAACAATCGCCACGGTTGGCGCAAAGCTTGGCGCATTTTGAAGATCCTCACCAGCCCCCGATTGTTGGCGTATTGGTGGCTGGAGGGTGCGCGCTTAAAAGGCGTGACCAGTGGAAAACGCGCTGCATTGGCCGTATCAGAGCCCTTGAGAAAGACCTTGGAGCAAACCTACCCGGCGGCCCAAGGACAAGTCAGCGTCATTCCCCCCGGCGTGATCGTCAGTGCGCCCAAGTCTGCCCAAGACCAAGTCAGTGCACGCGCGGCTTTGGGCTTGCCCATGAACGCCAGGCTGGCGCTATTGGTCGCCAACGACCCTTTGCGCAAAGGCCTCAAAACCCTGATCCAAGCCTTGGGTCTGTTGCCAGCCGAATGGAAATTGGTGATCGCGGGTCACATTCCACCGCTGTGGGCGTACCGCGCCCTCGCCGAGCAAGCAGGCGTGCTGGAGAGAATTCTTTTTTTAGGCCCCCAGAAAGATTTGCGCTTGGCTTATCACGCAGCAGATGTGCTGGCCCATCCGACCTTAGAAGACACCTATGGCATGGTTGTTTTGGAGGCCATGGCCAACGGTTTGCCGGTGGTCGTCAGTGGCTTGCCGTATTGCGGCATCAGTGCTGAATTGGTGCATGGCACCCATGCACTGGTGTTGCAAGACCCCACAAACGCACCAGCCTTGGCCCATGCCTTGCAGACATTGGTGGATCAGCCTGAGTTGAGTCAAAGCCTGGCTTCACATGCACATGCTTGGGCTGAACAAAAGACGTGGGCCCAATGTGCACGGGCGCATGAGGCCGTGTTTGAACAAGTCACGTCAAACCGGCGCTGACTGTCCCAAGCCGCTTAACGGCCCTCTTCATAGCGGGTGAACAACTTGAGGGCCATGTGCGCCCAGGTGCTTCGGTGGTTGACTAACACCCGAGGCAGGGTAAAAGCATCAAGCCCCGATGCGGATTGGACACGTCCTCGTTGGGTGGTGGTGGCAGATACATAGCCCGCTTGTTCAACCCATGCGGGGTGGTCAGGCAAAAACCGGCCGTAGGGATAACAAAAATGACGCACTTCCAATCCCAGCATTTGCTCCAACTCTGCCTTGGAGCGCTGAATTTGTTGGCGCACGGTGGCCTCATCCGATTGGCTCAAATCAATGTGATCGCAGGTGTGTGAGCCCACGTCCATGCCGATACCGACCCATTCACGCCAGGCCTGAAGGTCCATCAAGGTTTTGGTCGCCATGCCGGAGTTGGCGTCCCACTGGTTGTAACCCCCAATGTGGTGGCTGACCGCATAGCATGTGGCGGTGTATCCCAATGCGTGCAAGATGGGCAGGGCGTTGGCATGGGTGTTGGCATAGCCATCATCGAAAGTGATGCCCACCACCCGACCCGTCAAGCGGCCATTGAGATAAGGCTCCAAGTCGCGCATGGACAGGCCTTGGAAGCCCCATGTTTTCAATAAGCGCATTTGTCGCTCAAAGCGCTGGGGGCTGACGGTCATGCCCCGCAGCGGAGCGCCCGAGGGC
>CAMDLJ010000055.1 GCA_945901665.1 Bordetella parapertussis
CCCAGTCGGTCTTTGATGTAGGTGGCATAGCTGGGCTTGCTCATCTCGCCGTCGTTGACCAAGTCCACGCCCGCCTTGGCCTGCAAGCCCACCACCTCAGCCACCGCTTGGCGAATGCGCGCTTGCAAGGCCTGCGTGTCCACGGGAACGCCACTCTCTTTGGCAAACATCATCTGGATCAGGTCATCGGGCCGGGGCAAACTGCCGGTGTGGGTGGTCAAAAATCTGTCTGTGCTGCGCTTCATGCGAATGGCCTTGCGTGGATGAAATGGCACCTATTGTGCCGCCTCAGCAAGCCTTAATTGCCGCCCCAGCCAGACATGCCCTCACCTTTTTTCGGTTTTGGCGTGGGGTTGGGGTAAATCGCGTTGTATTGCTTTTTGCGGATCATCTGCAAACACTCGCCTCGCAGATTGGTGGCCTTGATTTTTTCGCAGGTATAGGAATTGGGCTGGACTTTGGCCTGACACAAGAAGCGAATGTCCTCCACTTTCACTTCTTCGCAAAAACGGGGGTTGTTTTGCTGCACGGCATTGCATGTGGCGCGCTCATCGCCGTTGAGGGTGTTGCAGTCTTGCGCCCAGACAAACCCACACCACGCGCTCGCGAGCACTGCCCAAACATAACGCATGGTGTTTCCTTGTGATGCAGCACCCAACATACGCTGTTGGGGCCAACATACAAGGGTTCAAACCCTTGTGCGGGGACGGTCCAAGCCTTGGCGCCCGAGGGCCGCCTCGTCAGCGGGTGGTCGCCTGCAATGCAGCAGCTTGTGTGCGCATCCACTGCTCGCGGCTGGCAAAGGTTTCCTGATCCTGGATCAGCGCCTGGGTAAAGGCTTCAATGTCCGCGTCGGGCAAACTCAGATCAAACGGTCGGCCATGCGGTTGGGACACATGCCATGGCGTGTCCAAATAGGCCTCCAACCCATTGCCCTCGGGGTCGCTGGCGTAGATCGACCAAGCATTGCCATGGGTGATCGGCGCAATATCGGTCACGCCCTGGGTGCGCATCTTGGCGTCAATGCGGCGCAGTTCGTCCAAGGTTTGTACATAAAAAGAAAGTTGAAACACCACGCTGGGACCACTGGCGGGGTCTTTGCCGTCGATCAACACCATTTGGTGGTGGGCATCGGCGGCCGCACTCATGAACACAATGTTGCGGTTTCCCAGTCGGGGCACTTGACCGCGGTCGGTGACCAGCAGGTCAAACACATCGGCGTAAAACGCTTCCATGCGGGCCAAGTCGTGCACATACAGGCCCACGTGCTTGAGTTGCGGTCTTGGGTTCATGCTTGCTTTCAATCGATTTTCATGCCGACCGATTTGGCCAGCGCTGAGTATTTGGCATGGTCGCTGCGAATGCGGCCAGAGAACTCACTGGCCGACATGGGCAAAGGGGCACAACCCATGCGGCCCAAATTGGTTTGTACGGTGGCCGACTTGGCCACATCGCCCATCACCTTGTTGTAGGCGTCCAAGATGGGCTGTGGCGTGCCAGCAGCGGCCACCACGCCATACCAAAAACTTTCATTGAAGTCGGTGAAGCCCTGTTCATAAAGCGACTTGACCTCGGGCAATTGGGGCATGCGTTGTTGGGTGGTCACCCCCAGCAGTTTGAGCTTGCCGCTGTTTTGATTGGCAATGGCCAGCGCGGGGGTGCCAATGTAGATCATCACCTCTTGGTTACCCAGTAAGTTTTGCACCGCCGGGGCTTCGCCCTTGAACGGCACATGGGTGAAACGGGTGCCCGTTTTGGCGTTCATCATCTCAACCAACAAATGCGAAAACGAACCATTGCCGCTGGATGCACCAAAAATACTTTGGGGTTTGGCTTTCTCTGCAGCGACCAACTCGACCGCATTTTGCGCAGGCACCGAGTTGCTGGCCATCATGACCAATGGCACTTCACAAATGCCGCCCAAGGGCAGCAAATCTTTCAAAGGGTCGTAATTGATCTTGGTGTAAACCGCGGGATTGAGGGCCATGACCGAGGTGAACACCAGCAACAGGTTGTGCCCATCGGTGGGCGAGCGCATCAAGGCCTCCACCCCCACACCCCCATTGGTGCCAGGCCGGTTTTCGGCCACCACCGGCTGACCAATTTGTTCTGAAATGCCTTGGGCAATGACCCGGCCAATGGCGTCGGCTCCACCCCCAGGCACTTGGGGAATGATCAGGCGCACCGGTTTGTTGGGGGCCCACGCCTGCCCCCAAGCCCAAGGGCTGACAAAGGCACAGAGCATGGGGAGCAGTAAAAGGCGCAACAAAGCATGCATAAAAAACCTCACCCAAAAGTATGTGGCAACGACGGGACATGGGGCCCCATCACAAAGATTTTTTCAACTTGTGCGCAATTTCGCCCACCAATCCCCGTCGAAATGCCAGCACACAAATCACGAAGATAACGCCTTGCACCACCGTGACCCACGCACCCAAATGGGCCAGGTAGTTTTGCATGGTGACAATCACCGCAGCACCCACCACAGGCCCAAACAAAGTGCCCATGCCACCGACCAAGGTCATCAAGACCACTTCGCCCGACATGGTCCAGTGCACATCGGTCAGCGAAGCAAGTTGAAACACCAGTGACTTGGTCGCACCCGCGGTGCCCGCCAAAGCGCCTGAAATGACAAAGGCGATCAGCTTGAAGGTGTCGGTGTCATAACCCAAAGAGGTGGCCCGGTCTTGGTGCTCACGGATTGCCTTGAGAATTTGACCAAAAGGCGAATGCACCACCCGCCAAATGAATAAAAAGCTGGCCAAAAAAATGACCAGCACAAACACATACATGGCCTGGTTGTCGCTCAAATCGAACAACCCCAACAACTTGCCCCGGGGCACGGCCTGGATACCGTCCTCACCCCCGGTGAAAGGAATTTGCAAACAAAAGAAGAACACCATTTGCGACAGGGCCAAGGTGATCATGGCGAAATAAATACCCTGCCTGCGAATCGCCAAGGCCCCAACCACCAAGGACAGCACCGCCGAACAAAGGGTGCCAAACAACACGCACCACTCAGGGTTCCAGCCCCAAATTTTGGACGCATGGGCCGCGGCGTAACCGGCACTGCCCAAAAACATGGCGTGGCCAAACGACAACAAGCCACCAAAGCCCAACAGCAAATTGAAGGCGCAAGCAAACAGCGCAAAGCACATGACCTTCATCAAAAAGATGGGGTAGACCCAGATTGGCGCGATCGCCAACACAGCAACCATCAAGGCAAACACCACCCACACATGGGCTTGGGACTGGGTTGCAGCAGGCGACAAGGCGGGGCTGTTCATGGGTTTTATTTCTGGGTGCCAAACAAACCGGCTGGTTTGATCAGCAACACAATGGTCATGATGACAAAAATAACGGTGGCCGATGCCTCAGGGTAAAAGACCTTGGTCAGGCCTTCGATCAAACCTAAGCCAAAACCGGTGATGATGGAGCCCATGATGGAGCCCATGCCACCAATCACCACCACTGCAAACACCACGATGATGATGTCTGCGCCCATGGTGGGATTGACTTGGTAAATCGGCGCGGCCATCACGCCGGCCAGCGCAGCCAAGCCCACCCCAAAACCATAGGTCAGCGTGATCATGCGCGGCACATTGATGCCAAAGGCCTGCACCAGCGACGGGTTCTCGGTGGCGGCACGCAAATACGCGCCCAACTTGGTGCGCTCGATGACATACCAAGTGGACAAACAAACGACCAAGGAGGCCACGATCACCCAAGCACGGTACTTGGGCAAAAACATGAAACCGGTGTTGAACACCCCTTGAAACACCTCGGGCACCGGATACGGCATCCCCGAAGAACCAAATTCATTGCGAAACAAACCTTGGATGATCAGCGCCAAACCAAAGGTCAAAAGCAAACCATACAGGTGGTCGAGTTTGTACAGGTGCTTGAGCATCAATCGTTCAATCAGCACACCCGTGGCACCCACCACCAAAGGGCACAGCACCAAGGCCGCCCAGTAATTGACCCCCAAATGGGTCAGGGACAAATAAGCCACAAAAGCGCCCAGCATGTACTGGGCGCCATGGGTGAAGTTGATGATGTTGAGCAAGCCAAAGATCACGGCCAAGCCCAGGGAGAGCAGCGCATAAAAAGACCCATTGATGAGCCCAATCAGCAGCTGCCCCATAAAGGCCTGCAAGGGAATGCCAAAAATTTCCATCGTGATCTGTTGGCTGGCTAAAACGCGCTGGCTTTACTTCTTGACCAAGGGGCATTCGCTCTCGGACAAGGGGCGGAAAGCTTCGTTGGCTGGGATCGTGGCCACCAGCTTGTAGTAGTCATACGGCCCTTTGGATTCAGCTGGTTTTTTGACTTCAAACAAATAAGCTGGGTGAATCTTGCGGCCATCGGCGCGCACCGTGCCTTTGCCAAACAAAGGGTCGTCGGTGGGCAGCTCTTTCATCTTGGCCGCCACTTTGGTGCCGTCATCGGTTTTGGCCGCGTCAATCGCCTTGAGGTAATGCAAAACGCTGGAGTACACACCGGCTTGCACCATGGATGGGTATTTACCGCCATTGGCCGCCGCAAATCGCTTGGACCAAGCGCGGGTTTGGTCATTCAAGTCCCAATAAAAAGTTTCGGTCAACATCAGTCCCTGCGCCTTTTCCAAGCTCAAGGAGTGCACATCGGGCAAAAAGACCAACAAGCCAGCCAAATTCTGGCCACCCTTGGTGATGCCAAACTCAAAAGCCTGTTTGATGGAGTTGGTGGTGTCGCCACCAGCGTTGGCCAAACCAATGATCTTGGCTTTGGAAGCTTGCGCTTGCAGCAAGAAGGACGAGAAATCTTGAGTCGGGAATGGGGTGCGCACTTTGCCCAAAACTTTGCCACCGTTTTTCACCACCACCGCCTCGGTATCACGTTCGAGCGCATGGCCAAAGGCGTAGTCAGCGGTCAAAAAGAACCAGGTGTTGCCTCCGCTTTTCACGATGGCCTTGCCCGTGCCGTTGGCCAGCATCCAGGTGTCGTAGGCCCAGTGGATGGTGTTGGCGTTGCAAGACTTGCCAGTCAGGTCAGCGCTGGCCGAGCCTGAGTTGACATGCAACTTACCTTTGTCTTTGGCGATTTGTGCAATCGCCAAGCCCACTGAAGAGGTGGGCACATCGGCAATCATGTCCACTTTGTCGGTGTCAAACCATTGGCGCGCAATATTCGAGCCCACATCGGGTTTGTTTTGGTGGTCCGCGCCCACCACTTCAACCTTGAGGGTGCTTTTGCTGGCTTTGATGTAGTCCTCAACGGCCATTTTGGCGGCCGTGACCGAGCCTTGACCGGTGATGTCTGAATAGAGGCCAGACATATCGTTGAGCACGCCGATTTTGACGATGCCGTCTGACACCTGGGCTTGTGCCGCCCCAAAGGCGGTGCAAGCAGCCAAAGCGGCGATGGTGAGAATATTGCGTTTCATTGAAGTCTCCTGTTGAAAAAATCAAACCCCGAGGTATTCATGCAGCATGGGCATCTTGGCTTTGAGCTCGACAGAGGAAAAGCCCTCCACGATGCGCCCATGCTCCATGACGTAGAACCGGTCTGCCAGGGGAGCGGCAAACCGAAAGTTTTGTTCCACCATGACGATGGTGAAGCCTTTGGCCTTGAGGGCTTTGATCATGCGCGCCAAGGCCTGCACAATCACCGGCGCCAGGCCTTCGGAAATTTCATCAAGCAGCAGCAACTTGGCACCGGTGCGCAAAATGCGCCCCACCGCCAACATTTGCTGCTCACCACCCGACAAACGCGTGCCTGGGCTGCTGCGCCGCTCGTACAAATTGGGAAACATCTCGTAGATTTCGTCCAAGCCCATGCCGCCAGGGGCAATGACCGGCGGCAAGAGCAGGTTTTCTTCGCATGAAAGCGCCGAAAAAATCCCCCGCTCCTCGGGGCAATAGCCCAGACCCAAGCGGGCAATTTGGTGCGGCGCCCAATCCACCGTCTCATGGCCGAAAATGTGCACCGACCCACTGCGCCGGCCCACCAAGCCGAGCATGGATTTGACCGTGGTGGTGCGCCCCGCGCCGTTGCGCCCAAGCAAGGTCACCACCTCGCCGGCATGAACCGTCAGGTCTACCCCATGCAAGATGTGTGACTCGCCATACCAGGCATGAAGCCCGCTGATGCGCAGCACCTCTGAAGCCTCAGCCATGGGCACCCTCAAGCTCGTTGTCTGCGCTGCCCATATAGGCCTCCAGCACCTGTGGGTTTTGCGACACCACGGCATAAGGTCCCTCGGCAATCACTTGACCACGTTGCAACACGCTGATGGTGTCGGCAATGCTGGCCACCACACTCATGTTGTGCTCCACCATCAAAATGGTGCGGTTGGCAGACACCTTTTTGATCAACTGGGTGACGCGCTCCACATCCTCATGACCCATGCCCTGGGTGGGCTCGTCGAGCAGCATCAACTCGGGCTGCATGGCCAATGTCGTGGCAATCTCCAAAGCACGCTTGCGGCCATAGGGCAACTCCACCGCCATTAAATCGGACATGGGCGCCAAATCGACCTGTTGCAACAAGGCCATCGCCCGGTCGTTGAGCGCATCCAAGCTGCGCTCCGAGCGCCAAAAATGCAAGGCCGTACCCGTGGAGCGCTGCAAGGCAATGCGCACGTTCTGCATCACCGTGAGGTTGGGAAAGGTGGCCGATATTTGAAATGAGCGCACGATGCCTTTGCGGGCAATTTGTGCCGGTTTGGCGGCCGTGATGTCCTGGCCATTGAACACAATCTGACCGCGGGTGGGGATCAAAAACTTGGTCAACAGGTTAAACACCGTGGTCTTGCCCGCCCCATTGGGTCCAATCAATGCGTGGATGTGGCCCCGCTGCACCTGCAAGTTGACCCCATTGACGGCCACAAAGCCCTTGAACTCCTTGATCAGGTCGTGGGTCTTGAGAATGATGTCTTCGGCCATAAGGTCGTGGATCGCGCTGGTTTCATGGATGAACTTTATTCTGCGTTGGTCAGACTGCTTTGGGTGACGTGGTTATCCCTTGGTTCGGACAAACCCCTAATGCCAAGCCACTGAATCCCGAAACCAACTCTCAACATCCCCCCACAAGGTTGGGCGTCATCAAACCGTCAAATAATTCTATTAAGATGGAATTATGGAATCAAAAACGGTTGTACTTGCCCTCACAGCCCTGGCCCAGGCGTCTCGGCTGCAAATATTTCGCGCTTTGGTGCAAGCCGGCCCCTCAGGGCTCACCCCTGGGGCACTGGCCGCCCACGTGGATGTGGCACCCAATACCCTGTCCTTTCACCTCAAAGGCTTGGTGCACGCCGACCTGGTCAGTCAAGAGCGCATCGGTCGCCACTTGATTTACCGGGCGCATTTCGATCGGATGAATGCATTGCTGGCCTACTTGTCTGAAAACTGCTGCCAAGGCCAAAGCTGTGAGGTCGAGGCCGCTGATATCCGCAAAATTTGTTAACCAATGGAAATCAAAATGTCCGACACCCCAAGCATCCATGTCTTATTCCTGTGCACCCACAACTCAGCGCGCAGCATCTTGGCCGAGGCCTTGCTCAACCACATGGGGCAGGGCAAATTCAAAGCCTACTCCGCTGGCAGCAGCCCCCGCGAGAATCAACAACCCAACCCCTTGGCCCTGCGCACCCTGGAAAAGGCTGGTATCAGCACCCAAGGCTTGGGCAGCAAAAGCTGGGATGTGTTTGCCGCACCCGGCGCACCATCAATGGATTTGGTCATCACGGTGTGCGACAACGCTGCGGGCGAGGTCTGCCCCTATTGGCCCGGTCAACCCGCCACGGCCCACTGGGGCTATGCCGACCCCTCCGAAACCCAAGGGACAGAGGCCGATCAATTGGCTGCCTTTGCGCAAACCCTGCACCAAATCAAACGAAGGCTGGAAATTTTTATCAGCCTGCCCATGGCCAGCCTGGGCAAAATGAGCTTGCAGCAAAGCGCCCGAGCGCTGGCCCAATCGTGAAATCTTGGCGCCTGTATGCGGCCGAAATGGTGGGCACCGCCGCCTTGCTGTGCGCGGTGATTGGCTCGGGCATCATGGCCGAAAACCTCAGCGGTGGAAGTGTGGCTGTGGCGCTGTTGGCCAACACCTTGGCCACGGTGTTTGCACTCTACGTATTGATTGAAACCATCGGCCCCATCAGCGGGGCACACTTCAACCCCGCCGTGTCATGGGTGATGGCCTGGCGCAAAGAATTGCCCATGCGTTTGTTGGCTGGCTATGTGGTGGCCCAGTTGCTGGGTGCAGCCATGGGGGCTTGGCTGGCGCACGCCATGTTTGAGCTGCCCATCCTCCAATGGTCGACCCATGTGCGCACCGGACCGAGCCAATGGCTGGCCGAAGCAGTGGCCACAGCCGGCCTTTTGTTTGTCATATTGAGGTCGCCCCCGGGCAAAGCTTCCGCACTGGTCGCTTGCTACATCGGTGCGGCTTATTGGTTCACGGCCAGCACCTCATTTGCCAACCCGGCTGCGGTGTTTGGGCGCATGCTGAGCGACACCTTTGCGGGCATTGCCCCATCAGACGCTCCGGGTTTTATGGCCTCACAATTAGCGGGTGCAGCCCTGGGCTGGCTGCTCCATCGCGTTTTAAGCCCCCCATCCCATCCATCTTAGAAATTACCATGACCCCACTGCCCTTTGCCGCCCTCATCACCTTGCTGACCATCGCCGTGATGTTTTGGACGGCCATCAACGTGGGGCGCGCTCGGGTGAAGTACGAAGTCAAAGCACCCGCCACATCCGGGCACGAGATGTTTGACCGTGCTTACCGCGTGCAAATGAACACCATGGAAAGCGCCCTGATGCTGCTGCCCGCCTTGTGGGTGTATGCCGCCTTCAATGGCGATACTGGTGCCGCTGTGATGGGCTTGACTTGGGTGGCAGGCCGCATTTGGTATGCGCTGGCCTATCAAAAAGACCCCGCCAAGCGCGGCGGCGGCTTCAGCCTTTCCCTTTTGGCCATTGCTGGTTTGTGGGCGGGCGGCCTGTGGGGCGTGGTTAAAGTGTTGCCTGCTACGCTCTGATCCTTTACCAGGAGTCTCGCCATGAAGGGTTTTATCAGATCATTCCTGACTGCCAGTTTGTTGGCACTGTTCGCCTGGCTTGCACCGATATCTGCCATGGCGCAAGCGTATCCATCGCGTGCCGTGACCCTGATCAACCCCTACCCCCCTGGGGGCGGGGCCGATGTGCTGGCGCGTGCATTGGCGCGCGAACTCACCGAGATATGGCGCCAACCTGTGATCATTGAAAGCAAGCCCGGCGGTGGCACCACCATTGCCGCGGCATTTGTGGCGCGGGCCAACCCCGACGGCTACACCTTGCTGCTGTCCACCAGCCAACATGCCATCGCACCGGCCTTGTTCAAAAACCTCTCTTATGACATCGTCACCCACCTGACCTCCATTGCCCTGGCTTCTGAGAGCCCGCTTTTTTTGGTGGTGCGGCCTGACCGTGGCATCAGCAGCATGGGCGACCTGATGGCCAAGCTCAAACAAAACAGCGCCGCCATGAACTATTCGTCCTCTGGTTTGGCCAGCTTGCCGCACTTGGCAGGTGCGTTTTTAAACCAAATGACCGGCTCCTCTGCCACCCACATCCCCTTCACCGGTTTGGCGCCAGCGTTGACGGCCTTGCTCGGTGGTCAGGTGGACTATTTGTTTGCCGACACCTCTGCCGTGCCGCACATCCATGCTGGCAAGGTGCGTGCGTTGGCCGTGTCCTCGCCCACCCGCTTGCCCAGCTTCCCCGACTTGCCCACGATGGGCGAGACCTTGCCCGGCTTTCAGTTCACCGTGTGGACAGGTCTGGATGCGCCCACGGGCACGCCGCGCGCGGTGATCGATCAGGTGCACGACGCCGTGCAAAAAGCGCTGGCCTCACCGGCCATGAAAAAGTTGTATCTGGACACTTCGCGCACGCCCTCCGCCTTGTCACCCGACCAATTCGCTGCCTTCAAAGCGGGCGAAGTGCAAAAGTACCAAAAGCTCAGCCGCGAAGCGGGCATCAAAGCGGAATAAGTCCGCCACCCTGGCTCATGGGGTCCGATCAAGCCGGGCCATGGGCACCCACCATTTTTGGTAGAAAATCCCCCGACTTCACAAGGAACCCGCCATGACATACCCCCATACCCAACTCTTCATCAATGGCCAATGGTGCGACGCCGCCGCTGGCGAATCGCTGGCCGTGTTCAACCCTGCCACGGGCAAAGAAATTGGCCGCGTCGCCCACGCCCGCATCCCCGACTTGGACCGCGCCCTGCAAGCGGCCCAAAAAGGCTTTCAAACCTGGCGCGACATGCTGCCAGTGGAGCGCAACAAAATCATGCGCAAGGCCGCAGCGCTGATGCGCGAACGTGCTGGCGATATTGCGGCCATGCTGACCCAAGAGCAAGGCAAGCCCTTGGCTGAAGCCAAGGGGGAGGCCATGGCCGCGGCCGACATCATTGAGTGGTTTGCCGATGAAGGCATGCGCGTGTACGGCCGCATCGTGCCCTCGCGCTTTAACCTGTCGGCGCGCCAAATGGTCATCAAAGACCCCGTGGGCCCCGTGGCGGCTTTCACCCCATGGAACTTCCCCATCAACCAAGTGGTTCGCAAAATGGCTGCCGCCTTGGCGTCGGGTTGCTCCATGATCGTCAAAGCCCCCGAAGAAACACCCGCCGCACCCGCTGCCCTCATCCGTGCCTTTGCCGATGCAGGCATTCCTGAGGGTGTGTTGGGTTTGGTCTACGGCACACCGGCTGAAATTTCCAACTACCTGATCCCCCACCCCATCATCCGCAAGATCACCTTCACCGGCTCCACACCCGTGGGCAAGCAACTGGCCGCACTGGCTGGCCAGCACATGAAGCGCGTCACCATGGAGCTGGGCGGCCACGCCCCCGTGATCGTGGCCGAAGACGCCGACATCGCCTTGGCGGTGAAGTCGGC
>CAMDLJ010000056.1 GCA_945901665.1 Bordetella parapertussis
TAGCGCCCCGTGTGGCTGTTCGGATTGGCCGCCACGTCTTCGGGCGTGCCTTGGGCCACCACTTGACCGCCGCCGTCGCCGCCTTCGGGGCCCATGTCGATGAGCCAGTCGGCGGTTTTGATCACATCCAGGTTGTGCTCGATGATGATGATGGTGTTGCCCGCATCGCGCAGTTGGTGCAGCACCTTGAGCAGCAGGGCGATGTCGGCAAAGTGCAGGCCGGTGGTGGGTTCGTCCAAGATGTACAGCGTGCGCCCGGTGTCGCGGCGTGACAACTCGAGCGCGAGCTTGACGCGCTGCGCCTCGCCGCCCGAGAGGGTGGTGGCCGATTGGCCCAGCTTCAGGTAGGACAAGCCCACGTCCATCAGGGTTTGCAGCTTGCGGGTGAGGTTGGGCACGGCACTGAAAAACGCCAGTGCGTCCTCCACCGTGAGGCCCAGGATGTGGGCGATGTTTTTGCCTTTGTACTGCACTTGCAGGGTTTCGCGGTTGTAGCGCTCACCGTGGCACACATCGCAGGGCACGTACACATCGGGCAAAAAGTGCATTTCCACCTTGACCACGCCGTCGCCTTGGCAAGCCTCGCAGCGACCCCCGCCTTGGGCGGCGGCGACGTTGAAGGAAAACCGACCCGGTCCGTAGCCGCGCTCGCGCGCCATCGGCACCTCGGCCATCAGCTCGCGGATGGGTGTGAACAAGCCGGTGTAGGTGGCCGGGTTGGAGCGCGGTGTGCGGCCAATCGGCGACTGGTCGACATTGATGACTTTGTCGAACAAATCCAGGCCGGTGATGTCGTCGTGGGCTGCGGCCTCACCATGGGCGCGGTGGATGCTGCGCGCAGCTGCGGTGTACAAGGTGTCGTTGATCAGGGTGGACTTGCCCGAACCCGACACGCCAGTGACGCAGGTGAGCAAGCCCACCGGGATGTCCACCGACACCTGTTGCAAGTTGTTGGCGCGCGCACCATGCACCGCCAGCACCGGCGTGGGCTCGGGGGCGGGTGCATCGATGCGCCCGCTGAACGCATTGGGTGCGCGCTGTTCGCGCACAAACGGGCGGCGTTGGCTGGGTACTTCGATGCGCAGGCTGCGCGAGAGGTAGCGCCCGGTGAGCGATTGCGGGTTGGCCTCGATTTGCGCGGGCGTGCCTTGGGCGGTGACGCGCCCGCCATGCACGCCAGCACCCGGCCCCATGTCGATGCAATGGTCGGCGGCGCGGATCATGTCTTCGTCGTGCTCGACCACCAGCACGCTGTTGCCCAGGTCACGCAGGTGCTTCAAGGTGGCGATCAGGCGGTCGTTGTCGCGCTGGTGCAAGCCAATGCTGGGCTCGTCGAGCACATACATCACGCCGGTCAGGCCCGAGCCGATTTGCGAGGCCAAACGGATGCGCTGCGACTCGCCGCCCGACAAGGTGTCGGCGCTGCGCGACAGGCTCAGGTAGGTCAGGCCCACGTCGTTGAGAAAGCGCAGGCGCGAGCTGATCTCATTCACCACCTTGGCAGCAATGTCGGCTTTGTTGCCTTGCAACACCAGGGTCTCAAAGTAGCGCAGGCTCTCGCGCAAGGTCATGTGCCCCAGGGCGTGGATGCTTTGCGCGCCCGGGCCTGTGCCCATCAACACATGGCGCGCCTCGCGGCGCAGGCGCGTGCCCGCGCAGTCGGTGCAGGGCTGGGTGGCGCGAAAGCGCGCCAGTTCTTCGCGCACCACCACCGAATCGGTTTCGCGGTAACGCCGCACCATGTTGGGGATGATGCCTTCAAACGGGTGCCGCTTGCTGACCTTGCGCGCCGCACCACTGGCGCTGTCCACTGTGTGGGTGAATTTGATGACCTCTTCCCCTGAGCCCCACAAAAGCGCTTGGCGCACCGCCTCGGGCAACGACTCAAAAGGCGCCTCCACATCAAAGCTGTAGTGTTTGGCCAGACTTTGCAACAAGGAAAAGCAGTGGTGGTTGCGCCGGTCCCAGCCTTTGATGGCGCCACTGGCCAGGCTGAGGGTTGGGAAGGCCACCACCCGGTTCGGGTCAAAGTGCTCTTGCGTGCCCAGCCCGTCGCAGCTGGGGCAGGCGCCTTGCGGCGAGTTGAAAGAGAACAAGCGCGGCTCCAACTCGCCCAGCGCAAATTCGCACTGGGGGCAGGCAAAACTGGCGTTGAAGTTGTGCATTTGCCCGCCATCCATCTCCAAGGCCATGGCGCGGCCTTGGGCCAACCGCAGGGCGGCTTCAAAGCTTTCAGCCAGGCGCTGGCGTGCGTCTTCGCGCACCCGCAGCCGGTCGATGACCACGTCGATGTCGTGCTTTTCGTTTTTCACCAGGGTCGGCAAATCGTTGTACTCATACACCGTGGGACCGATGCGAAAGCGCACATAGCCGCGTGCTTGCATGTCGGCAAACAGTTCGGTGAACTCGCCTTTGCGCTCGCGCGCCACCGGGGCCAAGATCATCACCCGGGTCTCTGGCGGCAGGCCCATCACCGTGTCGACCATTTGCGCCACGCTTTGGGCTTGCAGGGGTTGGCCGTGATCGGGGCAGTGCGGCGTGCCCGCGCGGGCGAACAGCAGGCGCAGGTAGTCGTGGATTTCGGTCACCGTGCCCACCGTCGAGCGCGGGTTGTGGCTGGTGGCCTTTTGCTCAATGGCGATGGCGGGCGACAAGCCCTCGATCACGTCCACATCGGGTTTGTCCATCAATTGCAAGAACTGCCGGGCGTAGGCCGACAGGCTTTCCACATAGCGGCGCTGGCCCTCGGCATACAAGGTGTCAAAGGCCAGGCTGGATTTGCCCGAGCCCGACAAACCGGTGATCACCACCAATTGGTTGCGCGGAATATCGAGGTCGATGTTTTTCAGGTTGTGCGTGCGTGCCCCTCGGATGCTCAGCCGCTGCGCGCTCAAAACCTGGGCTAAATTCGGACCATCAGAGGGTGCGTTCACAAGGGGTGCTCACAAAAGGACAACCCTCGATCATAGTCAAGCCCATGCCAGCGTGCGCTTGGGACACAATAAGCACCCTTCTTCCCATGCCCGCACTGTGACCGATATCCCCTCCCAGCCCGAACCGGCGTCCCGCATGACGGCATTGGAGCGGCGCGCCAGTTTTTCACTGGCCTCGGTTTATGCCATGCGCATGTTGGGCCTGTTCATGGTGTTGCCAGTGTTCGCCCTGGAGGCGCGGCGCTACCCAGGTGGCGACGATGCCGCTGCCATGGGGCTGGCCCTGGGCGTGTACGGCTTGGTGCAAGCCGTGCTGCAAATTCCCTTTGGCCTGGCCGCCGACCGCTGGGGCCGCAAGCGGGTGATGTTGTTTGGCTTGGCTTTGTTCGCCGTGGGCAGCTTGATGGCAGCCGCCGCAACCGACTTGCACAGCTTGGCGTGGGGCCGGGCCATGCAGGGCTGTGGAGCGGTTTCGGCCGCGGTCAGCGCCTTGCTGGCTGACCAAACCCGTGACGTGGTGCGCACCAAGGCCTTGGCGCTGCTGGGCGGCAGCATTGGTTTGATGTTTGCCCTGTCGCTGGTGGTGGGGCCGTGGTTGTCGCAATGGGCGGGCCTGCCCGGCTTGTTCAACCTGACGGCGGTGATGGCCGTGGCCGGCATGGCCATGGTGGTGTGGTGGACGCCACCCGAGCCGCCCATGCCCGTGGGCGGGGTGCCGCAGGTGCGCTGGTCGCAGTTGTTCAGCCCCGATTTGCTGCGCTTGTACGTGGGCGTTTTTGTGCTGTATGCCGTGCAATTTGCCACCTGGGTGTCCATGCCCGCTTTGCTGGAGCAAGCCGGGGTGTTGCAGGCCGACCACGGCTGGGTTTACCTGCCCACCGTTCTGTTGTCGTTTGTGTTCATGGGCATGACGCTTTTTCCCATGGAGCGGCGGGGTCAGTTGCGGCCCTTGTTTTTGGCCTGCATTGCGGGTGTGATGCTGGTTCAGTTGGCGCTGTTGTGGGTGTCGCTGGGGACGGCCCAGTTGTGGATGCTGGCGGTGCTGTTGTTTTTCTTTTTCTGCGGCTTCAATGTGCTCGAAGCCAGCCAGCCCAGCTTGGCCTCGCGCTTTGCCCCGCGCGGCGGGCGTGGCTCGGCTTTGGGGGTGTACAACACCTTGCAGTCGCTGGGCATTTTTGCCGGGGGCGCTTTTGGCGGTTGGTTGGCCAAGGGCGGCGGCACCCCGGGTTTGTTCTTATGCTGCGCGCTGTTGATGGGCGTTTGGTTGGCAGTGGCTTGGGCCATGGTGGTGCCGCCACCGCACGCCAGCCCTGCCGCCACCCCCGACCCAGCCCAGGCCGCATAATTGGCCCTCTATTTGGAGCAAGACCATGGCATCAGTCAATAAAGTCATCCTCGTCGGCAACTGTGGCCGCGACCCCGAAATCCGCTACCTGCCCTCGGGCCAAGCGGTGGCCAATGTCAGCGTGGCCACCAGTTCGCGCCGCAAAGACCGCACCAGTGGCGAGATGATCGAAGACACCCAGTGGCACCGGGTCACTTTTTATGACCGCTTGGCCGAAATCGCTGGCGAATACGTGAAAAAAGGGCGCCCTATTTATGTGGAAGGCCGCCTGAAGTACGGTTCTTACACCGACAAAACCACCGGCGTCGAGAAAAACACCGTTGACATCATCGCCACCGAGTTGCAGCTGCTGGGCGGTCGCGAGGGCATGGGCGCTCCAGCGGGCGAGGGCGCAGCCGCACCCCAGCGCTCGGCCGCACCCGCTGCGGCACCGCAGCGCGGCGCACCGGCCAAGTCCGGTTTTGACGACATGGACGACGACATCCCGTTCTGACGCCAAGCCCGGGGCGCCAGCTGCGCGCCCCACCCCCGCAGCCGTCCAGACCACCTGGCACCGAACTGTGGGAGATTTGCAACTTTATGACTGCAAATTCACAAAATTAATACTAAAACACCCATAATGTCGGCAAATGTCGACTTTTATGGATGTTTATGTTTTCAAAAGTTATTTCCCGTTGGTTTTTTCACTTTGCTGCTGCGGTGGTGACATGGCCCAGTGTCCAAGCCCAGGTCAACCCCAGTATCGCGCCGCCCCAGGCGGTACAGTCCCCCGAACGGTGCATCCCGGCGGCGGCGCAGCACCACCGCATTGACCCGCGATTGCTGCGCGCGGTGTTGAAGGTGGAGTCTGATTTGCGGCCCTGGGCCTTTGGGCGCAATACCAACGGTACGGTGGACTTGGGGATGGCGCAAATCAACAGCATCCATTTGCCCGAATTGGCGCGCCATGGCATTCAAAGCCAGCATTTGTTTGACCCGTGTGTGGCCAGCTATGTGGCGGCTTGGCTGCTGCGCAAAAACATCGACCGCCATGGCCTGACGTGGTTTGGGGTGGCGGCCTACCACTCGCTCACACCTGAGCACAACCAGCGTTATCAGGGCTTGTTGATGAATGCCTTGTACCCCGATGAGGCGGCCAGCAAACGGGTGGCTGCTGCCGCGAAAAGCGCTGCGGCCAACACCCATGCGGTTGCCACTGCCAGCGCAAGCGGCTACATGGGCTACAACGCCAACGCCAACTCAAGCGCGGGGAATGCGCACATGGGCGCAGCGCCCAGCCTTGCACGCCAAACCGATGCAGGGGCCACCATGGTGGCCGAAAGCCATTGATTCAGGGCGTGCTGCGCGCAGGCATTACTTTTTGTTTTTGCGGTTGAACTGGTTGAGCAACCAAAACCCGACAACGGCAAACCAAATGACGAAAAGGATGTGGTGAGTTTGCATGGTGTTCTCCTCAAAATAAGACAGGCATCATAAACACAAAGCGCCCCAGGCCGCCGACCAAGGTCCACCAGCGGGGCAAAGGGTCGAGCACGCTGTGAGACTTCATGCGCTCAACGGCGACGGGTTGCGGCGAAGCAAAGGCAGCATGGCCACGATGGTGGCGATCAGCAGCAGCACCTCCAAGGCGTACACCCAGAGGTAACCCATGACCGGCGTGCTCTGGCTGGCAACCACATCGCGGAGCATGCCGCCCATGGCGATGGCCAAACCGGCTGCGGTCGCTTGCACCGCGCCCCAAGTGCCCAAGGCCAAACCGGTTTGGTTCGGTGGGGCCGCGTGCATGGTGGCGGTCAGGGTGCCGTGGCCAAACAGGCCGCTGCCCAAGCCAATCAAGCCCGTCCCAAGCGCAAATAAGAGGGTCGATTGCATGGCGGCTGAGGCCATCACCGCCAAAAACGCCGGAATGCCCACCCAGGCCCCAATGCTGGCCATGCGAAACGGGTCATAGCCGCGCCCCAGCACCACGGAGGCCAGGGCAAAGCCGCTCAGCGCGCCGGTGGCCAAGGTGGCGCTCAGGGTCGTGGTGCTGCCCACGCTCAGCTGCAAAATTTCACCGCCAAAGGGTTCGAGCAACACCTCTTCCATGTTGAAAGCCATGGTGCCAAAGCCCACCGCGACCAAACGGCGCACGGCGTGTCCCGAGTGGCTGAGGGTGGCCCACGCGGATTGGAAGGTGATGGGCGTTTCTGCACGCTTGCGGTGGCGATCGCGCGCCTCTTGCTTCCACAAGGCGGTCACGTTGAGCACCAAGGTCAAGACCGCTCAGGATTGGATCACCTGGATCAAGCGGCCTGGCGAGTAGTCGGCCATCGCTGCGCCAAACACCAAGGCGCTGACGATGGTGCCCAGCAACAGCATCACGCACATCAAACCCACCACTTTGGGTTGGTCTTCGACCGGGGCCAAATCGGTGGCCAAAGCCAGGCCCACGGTTTGGGTGGTGTGCAAGCCCGCACCCACCAGCAAAAACGCCACGGCTGCACCCATTTGGCCCACCCAGGCCGGGGCTTGGCTGGCTTGGCCCGAGCCCGACAGCACCAACAGGGCAAACGGCATCACCGCCAGACCGCCAAACTGCAGCAAAGTGCCCATCCAGATGTAGGGCACGCGGCGCCAGCCCAATTCAGAGCGGTGGTTGTCCGAGCGAAAGCCAATCAGCGCCCGAAAGGGCGCGAACAGCAAAGGAATGGAGATCATCACCGAGACCAAGGTGGCGCTGACTTGCAGCTCCACAATCATGACGCGGTTGAGTGTGCCCACCAGCAGCACCAGGGCCATGCCGACGGAGACTTGAAACAAAGACAGGCGCAACAGGCGCGAGAGCGGCAAATCCGGCGAAGCGGCATCGGCAAAGGGTAAAAATTTCGGGCTCAGGTGCTTCCAAGCCTTGAGCATTTTCTGGCTGATGCTGTTCATGCGATTACCGGGTGGCTGCGCCGTGAATAAAAAAAGAACCGAGATCATCAGACCTCGGTTCTCTAGTTGAAACAGATCACTCTATTTCTTGGCTTCCGCTGGCGCAGCAGCCACTGCCGCAACAGGTGCTTTGCCATTCAGAAAGCCCTTCACCCAGGTGGTGTTCAGGGTGATGGCCAGGTGCACCGAGAACGATGCAACGGCCACAGCGATCAAAAAGATCGGGACGCCCACTTGGGGACGCACCACGGTCCACATTTTTCCGTAGATCATGTTGATGCTCCTTTACTTGAGCCAGGGTGAGTAGATGTACGCAAGCAAATGGGCGAATGCAGCAATCATCCCAAAAATTTGCGTCCCTTGGATGAGGTGCCGGTGCAGCTCCTCGGACTCGGCCTCGGTCAAACCGGTGGGCCCTACTTTGTCGGACATGGGTGTCTCCTTGTAAGAAGTCTCCGAACCGTGCTGAACCCGCACGAGGGTTATTCGTGACCCCCATGGCCACAAATGCTTTGAAACACAGGTTTTGCGATGTCAAGATAACATTACAAATCTTAATGTCATCCTAAATTTACACTCGCTTCAGGGGTTTTGTCAACCGCACAAACACTTCGGCGGGCCATTTGTGCACGAAATAAATCCGCAAAAACCAACTGATCGTTGATTCACATCAACTTTTTTATTTCTTCGTGGTGGTGCACTGTGGCTTTGTTGCCCCATGGATCGGGGCAGGGGCGCGGCTGGCGCTGGGCGGACCCCCGTGACGGCTGCGGTGGCCTGTTGGGGCCCGTTCAGGCCCGGTGAGGTTGGCGCGAGCGGCGTTGTGGGCGTGTTGCGGGTGCTGCGCTGGGCAATTCGCGCTCGAGTGCACTGGCCTGGTGGATCACGCCCCCACCCAGGCACACCTCACCGTCGTACAACACCGCCGATTGACCAGGTGTCACGGCCCACTGCGCCGGGTCAAAGGCCAAGCCCAGGTGATCGGGGCCCATGGCGGTGACATGACACGGGGCATCGGTTTGGCGGTAGCGGGTTTTGGCCGCCAAGGCGCTGGATTCGGGGGCCTGTCCAGACACCCAACTCAGGTCTTGCGCTTGCAAGTGCTGCGACAGCAGCCAGGGGTGGTCATGGCCTTGTACCACCCACAAGGTGTTGTGTTGCATGTCTTTGCGCGCCACAAACCAGGGCGCATGGTCGCCCGCACCTCGCGCGGCACCGCTGGCTTTCACGCCACCAATGCCCAGGCCTTGGCGCTGGCCCAAGGTGTAAAAACTCAGGCCCATGTGCTCGCCCACACAGCGCCCGCGCTCGTCCAGCACCGGCCCGGGTGTGCTGGCGATGTAGCGGTTCAAAAAATCCCTGAACGGGCGCTCACCAATGAAGCAAATGCCGGTGGAGTCGCGCTTTTGGGCATTGGGCAAACCGATCTCGGTGGCCAAACGCCGCACTTCGCTTTTGTGCAGTTCGCCCACCGGAAACAGCGTTTGGCGCAATTGGTCTTGGCGCAAACGGTGCAAAAAATAACTTTGGTCTTTGCCCGGGTCCAGGCCTTTGAGCAACTGCACGGCGTCGCCTTGTTCGCGCACGCGGGCGTAGTGGCCGGTGGCAATTTTGTCAGCACCTCTTGCCATGGCGTGGTCTAAAAAGGCTTTGAATTTGATCTCTGCATTGCACAAGATATCCGGGTTGGGCGTGCGCCCAGCTTGGTACTCTTGCAAAAACTGGGCGAACACGCGGTCCTTGTATTCGGCAGCGAAGTTGATGTGTTCGATCTCGATGCCGATCACATCGGCCACCGCAGCGGCATCGACAAAGTCTTCGTTCGATGCGCAGTATTCGCTGTCATCGTCGTCTTCCCAGTTTTTCATGAAGATGCCCAGCACCTCATGGCCTTGTTGTTTGAGCAGCCAAGCACTCACCGCCGAGTCCACCCCGCCGCTCAAACCCACCACCACTTTGTGCTTCTTGGCCATGCGCTGAATTATCCGCGTGGCGCAGTGTGCAGCGCGTGCACCGACCCATCGGTGTGCAGTGCGGTCAGCGGCAGGCGCACACCCGCTTGGTGGTCCAGAACGCAGCGCAACACCAAGGGGCTGCGGTGTTGCGCCACGCTGGCTTGCACCTCGGCAGGGCTCATCCACAGGGTGCGCACAATGCCGTGATCCAAGCGGCGGCCCGCGATCGCTTCGCCCAAAGTGCCGCAAAACGCAAAGCGCAGGTAGGTGATGTCCTCTGCCGCTTGTTCGCCACGCGCTGGGCGCTGAAAACGCGCCATGTACACACCGACCAATGCCTCGGCACTGAAGGCGTGTGCAGTTTCTTCCAAGGCTTCGCGCTCGCAACCATGCACCAGCGACTCACCCGGGTCGAGGTGACCGGCCGGGTTGTTCAGGCGCAAGCCCTCTGGCGTGTGTTCCTCGATCAAGAGGTAGCGGCCTTGCCGTTCGATCACCGCCGCCACGGTGACGCTGGGTTTCCATCGCATGTCCATGCCGCCATTGTCAGGCCCCGGCGGGTGCTGGCGCGCTCCAGCCCGCCTGAGACCTGGGCCAAACGGACAGCAACAGAGGCAAACCCGGTTGACAAGCCCTATTTATGCGATATATTGACAACTCTTTATGTCAATAAAAGTTGACACATTCAAGGAGTCCCCATGGGAAACAATGTCCTCGCCCGCATCGAACAAGCGCTGGTCCAGCATTTGGCCCTGTCTGGCGGGCCGTCGGCGCCGCCGCGCTTGATGGCCGCCATGGGCCATGCGGTTTTTCCGGGTGGGGCGCGCATCCGGCCCCAGTTGTGTGTGGCCGTGGCGCGCGCTTGTGGCCAAGACGCCCCAGCCCTGACCGATGCCGCCGCCGTGGCCCTGGAGTTCATGCATTGCGCGTCCTTGGTGCACGACGACATGCCTTGTTTTGACGATGCCGAAACCCGCCGTGGCCTGCCCACCGTGCACAAGCAGTTTGGCGAACCCTTGGCACTGTTGACCGGTGACGCTTTGATCGTGGCTGCCTACCAAACCCTGGTGCGCGCCGGTGCCGCCCATCCCCAGCGCTTGGTGGGCTTGCTCGAGTTGCTCGGTGAAGGCGTGGGCGCACCGTCGGGCATCGTGGCGGGCCAAGCCTGGGAGTGCGAAACCCGTGCCGATCTGGGCCAATACCAGCGTGCCAAAACCGGGGCCTTGTTTGTCGCCGCCACCTGTTCGGGCGCTTTGTCTGCTGGCGCCGATCCACAGCCATGGCGCGCCCTGGGCGAATGCCTGGGCGAGGCTTACCAAGTGGCCGATGACATCCGCGACGTGATTGGCCAGGCCGAGGCCTTGGGCAAACCCGTGGGCCAAGACCTGCAACACAGCCGACCCAGCGCCGCCACCGATCTCGGTCTGGCCGGGGCGATCGCGCATTTCGAATCCCTGGTCCAAGCCACTGTGGATGCGGTGCCCGAGTGCGCCGCTGCGGCGGCCCTGCGCCAGTTGGTGCGCCACGAGTCCGAGCGCTTGGTGCCCCGCGAAGCATGCGAAAAGTACCGCCAAAGCCCTGCGACCGCTGGCCGTCAAACTGCCTAAGCCCCTAA
>CAMDLJ010000057.1 GCA_945901665.1 Bordetella parapertussis
CCTCGAAACCGCCATCTCGGGGTATGCAGGCCTCCTCCAGTCGCTTCGCTCCAATGTCGTCGGCCCGCACACCCGCTCGTGTCGGTTTCTCAATTGCGTTGTTGTGTGCTTCGGGTGGGCTCCCCCTCGTAAACCGCCATCTCGGGGTATGCATGCCTCCTCCAGTCGCTTCGCTCCAATGTCGTCGGCCCGCACACCCGCGCGTGTCGGTTTCTAAGTTGCGTTGTTGTGTGCTTCGGGTGGGCTCCCCCTCGAAACCGCCATCTCGGGGTATGCAGGCCTCCTCCAGTCGCTTCGCTCCAATGTCGTCGGCCCGCACACCCGCTCGTGTCGGTTTCAATGAGGTGGTGGTTGACATTAGGTTGGCACCCATCAATATCAGTCGCAGCACCGATGGCGGAGGGCGGCGTGCCCGTCAGCGGGGCGGGCTCAGCCAGTGCAGTGGCGAACACCCTCCACTCGGCTCACACAAAAGATGAAAAAGCGACGCTGCACCGCAATCAACTGCAGCGCATTAAAATCGAACTGTGCTGCAACAACGAACGCTCAAAACCATCACCACCGCTGTCGGTGTGGGTTTGCACAGTGGGCAAAAGGTGGAGCTCACTTTGCGGCCGGCGCCGCCCGACACGGGCATTGTGTTTCGCCGCACCGATTTGCCCCAACCGGTCACCATCCCCGTTTCGGCCACGGCCGTCACCGACACCCGTTTGGCGTCCACCATCTCGCACTTGGGTGCCAAGGTGCTCACGGTTGAGCACCTGATGTCGGCTTGTTCAGGCTTGGGGCTGGACAATTTGTTTGTCGACATCACTGCCGAAGAAGTGCCCATTTTGGATGGGTCGGCGGCCTCGTTTGTGTTTTTGCTTCAAAGTGCGGGCATTGCTTTGCAAAATGCGCCCAAACATTTCATGCGCGTGTTGGACACGGTCGAGGTCAGCGAAGGCCAGGGCGCGGCGCGCAAATGGGCGCGGTTGAGCCCGCACAACGGCTACAAGCTCAGCTTTGAAATTGAATTTGACCACCCTGCGGTGGATGCCACGGGCCAGCGGGTGGTGTTTGACACCGATGGGGGCAGCTATGTGCGCGACATTGCCCGTGCCCGTACCTTTGGCTTCACCAAAGATGTCGAGGCCATGCGCGCCAATGGCTTGGCCTTGGGCGGGGGTTTGGACAACGCCATCGTGATGGACGACTACAAAATTTTGAACAGCGAAGGCCTGCGCTACGACGATGAGTTTGTCAAACACAAAATCCTCGACGCCATGGGCGACTTGTACTTGCTGGGCCGCCCATTGCTGGCGGCCTACAGTGCGTTTCGCTCGGGCCACGCTTTGAACAACCGCTTGTTGCGCGAGTTGCTCAGCCGACCCGAGGCCTATGAGGTGGTCAGCTTTGCCGATGAGCGCCAAGCCCCGCGTGGGCTGGCGCAATTGGCCCCTGCTTGGTAGCCGCCATGCTGCTGGTGCGCTGGGTGGTGTTGTTTTTGTTGCTGGTCTCGGCCTTGCTTTTTGCCGCCTTCATCGCCACCGGTGAAACCCGTTACCGGGTGTGGGGGTGGAAGGTGCTGCGGGTAACGGTGGGTGCGGCCCTGGTGTTTTTTGCCGTGCTCATCATGGAGCGCTTGTAAAAAGCCGCCCCGCTGGGTGGTGGTGCCCATGAGACGCCACCAGGGCTCAAACTGGATCAGCCCCTGATCAACCGCTGATCAACCGCGCATCATTTGCGCATCATTTGCGCATCATCCGCTGCGCCCACCTCGGAAAACCGCGCTGGATTTGCTGCGCGAGGCCCCAGCGGTTTCCAGCAGCGCCAAACTCCGCCCGGCATGGGCATGCATGATGGCCAAGCCCAGGGCATCGGCGGCGTCAGGGCCAGGCAGGCCAGGCAAATTCAACAAGCGTTTGACCATTTCTTGCACCTGGGCTTTGGCCGCTTTGCCGTGTCCGGCCACGGCTTTTTTCATTTGCAAGGCGGTGTATTCGGCCACCGGCAGATCGGCGCTGACCAAGGCGGTCAGGCAAGCGCCGCGCGCTTGGCCCAGCAGCAAGGTGGCCTGGGGGTTGACGTTGACAAACACAATCTCCACCACCGCCGCTTGCGGCTGGTAGCGCGCCACCACTTCGTGGATGCCGTCGAACAAGAGTTTGAGCCGAGCCGGCAGGTCGGCGCGTTGTGCCGATTGGGTGCGGATGGTGCCACTGGCCACATAGCGCAGCTGGCTGCCTTCGGCGTCGATGACGCCAAATCCAGTGGTCTGCAAGCCCGGATCAATGCCCAAAATGCGCATGGCGTTTCCTTTCAAGGCAAGCGCGCCGCGCCCAGGCGGGTGGCGATCACTTCGGCGCGTTGGGCCAAATAGGTGGAGCCTGGCAGCCGCTCAAAGTATTTGGGACGCGGCAGCATGACGGCCAGGCGGGCAGCCTCATAGGGGCTGAGTTGTTGGGCAGACTTGCCAAAGTAGTGCTGGGCCGCGGCTTCTGCGCCAAACACGCCTTCGCCCCATTCCACGCTATTGAGGTAGATCTCCAAAATACGGCGTTTGCTGAGCAGGCCTTCCAAGGCCAGGGTGAGGGCAAATTCTTGGGCTTTGCGCGGCCAGGTGCGTTCGCCTGAAAGCAACAGGTTTTTGGCCAACTGCTGGGTGATGGTGGAGCCGCCCACAATCTTGGGGCTGGCGCTGCGGGCGGGCGGGGCTTGTGCCGCTTTTTGTTGGGCCCGGTTGTTTTGCGTCCAGGCTTTTTCAATCGCCTCCCATTGCACCCCATCGTGTTGGGCAAAGATGTCGTCTTCGGACACCACCACGGCGCGTTTGAGGTGCACCGAGATGCGGTCGTAAGGCTGCCACTGTTGGCGCCAGGCCAAGCTGTTTTTTTGCCGCAAGATGCGCACCGCCTCAGAGCGCTGAAAACTGGTGGATGCCGGGTCCCACCAGGCCAAGGCGGCAATGCGCAGCACAAAAAACAATTGCAGCGCCAAGCTGGCGAGCAGCACCAAGGCCAGCCAGCGCGTCAGCGGGCGTGTCCAAGAGGGCAGGGTGGGCCGGCGCATGTCAGCGGGTTTGTACGCTGCCGTCGCGGCTGAACTGGAAGCGAGCCACCAGGGCCAATTGGTCAGCGCTTTGGCGCATGGCGGGATCAAAGGCGCCAAACGGTCCGGCACTGCGCGCAATCGCCACCGCGCGCAGGTCCAGCGAACGTTGGCCTGAGCTGGTGGCGACTTCTGCAGTCAACACCTTGCCTTGTGCATTGACCGTGATGATCATGGTCAGCTCGCCATAGAGCTTTTGGCCACCTTCCTGGGGAAAGTAGCGTGTGCCGTGGGCCTCTATTTGGCGCCGCATGGCGTCATAGTATTGGGCATAAACCACCTCACGGGTGCTGGGGCTGATGTAGCGCTTGCGCGGTTTGGCATTGTCTTGTTCGATGCGCTGCTCAATTTCGGCGAGCAGTTTGAGCAGCTGTTGGCGTTTGGCTTCCTGCGCTTGCTGCTGGACGTTGTCGGGCGTGGGTTGGGTCTCGGGCAGCATGGCCAAACTGGCTTTGATCTGGCTGAGCAACTGGGATTGCTTGAGTTTCAAGGCCGCCAAGCTTTGCTCTGGGGAGGGTTCGAGTTGCTCGCCCTCGGTGCTCAGGGCAGCGCTGGGCAGGGGGGAGCGGGCGCGGCCTTGCTCGGCGTCACCGCCACCGGCCAATCGGGTTTGCGCCAGCGCTTGGGCGTTGGGGCTCTCTTCGGACTTGGCCCGGGTGTTGACCAAGATGACATCAAGTGAGCTGGTTTGGAACAAGCGATCAAAGCGCTCAGGGTCGGCGATGCGCAGGCTCAGCAGCATGCCGTGCACCAGCAGGGACACGCCCAAAGCGATTTGCAACGGTGACCAGCGCTGCCACATGCCTAGGTGCTGGTGGGGGCCGGTGCCTCGCCATCGGCGTCACTCAGGTCAACGGCAATGGCGATGGGCCCGGCGGCCTCTTCTTCATCGCCATCGTTGGCGGGTTCTTGGCCCGGTTCGTCCCCGATCAGGGCCGCAAAATGCCCTTGCACGTCCAGGCTGATGTCGTCAATCGGCCCCAAGCGCAAGCGCACCTGCTGACCGCGCACCAAGGTGCCGGGGCCGCCCACAATGTTCAACACCAGGGGCAAACGCTGTGCTCGGGCCAGCACCGGCATGCCGGGCATGGCCTTGATCACATCGGCATCAATTTCTTGGGTTTGGTGTTGGCGCAGCCACTGCAAGGTCCAAAAGCGCTCCATGCTGGCTTGGTGGGCGTTGTAGGCGCTGTAGGTTTCTTCAAAGCCAGAGATGATGGAGAACAGGGCGGCATCTTTGGGCTTGAAGGGCGCGGCCAAGGCAGCAGTGGCACCATGGCGCACGCAGGCGATGAGTTGCCATTGGTTGACCAAGTCGGTGTATCGGCGCAGCGGGGAGGTGCTCCAGGCATAGCAAGGCACGCCAATGCCGGCATGCGGCAAGGCCTTGGTGCCCATGCGCACCTTGATGCCAGGGGCCAAGCTGGCTTGGCTGCGGTAGATGGCGGGCACCCCCAGACTGGCCATCCACTGACCCCAGGTGCTGTTGGCCAAGATCATGGCTTCGGCCACGATCAGGTCCAGCGCCGCACCGCGTTGGCGCACGCTGATGTCCACGCTTTCAAGGCCACGCGGGGGTGCGCCATCCAAGCCCTGCAAGCGGAAGTTGTAGTCGGGGCGGTTAAAGGTTTCGGGCTTGCCCCGCACCACTTCGCGCTGCGCTTTGAGGTGGCGTGCCAAGCGGTGCAAAAAAGCCAACTGGGCCCGTGGCATGGCTGGCTCCGTCACGCTGGGCGGGTGGGTGAAGCTGGGGTCGTCCAGCCACTGGGGGGTGACCACATCGTCGAGTTGGTCGTGGCGCAAGTTGGCCGCAATCGGCACTTGCTCCAACCGGGTGTGGCTGTCGGTGATGGCCAAGGTGGCGGCATCGAACTGCACATACAAGGACAGCGCCGGACATGCGCGCCCCTCTTGCAAGGTGTAGTGCTGCACCACGGCGTCGGGCAGCATGGTGATTTTGTGGCCCGGCATGTAGACCGTGGACAGGCGTTGTCGGCCGATCTGATCGATGGCGTCGCCCGGTTGCAGCGCCAATCCTGGTGCGGCGATGTGGATGCCCAAGGTGATCTGGGCGCTGCCCAGGCCTTGCACCGACAAAGCGTCGTCGATTTCGGTGGTTTGCGAGTCGTCGATGGAGTAGGCCTGCACGTCGGCCAGCGGCAAATCATCGGTGGTGCTGGGCGCTTGCAGCGCTGGAAACTGGGTGCCTTTGGGGAAGTTCTCAAACAAAAACCGCTGCCAATGGAACTCGTAGGCCGAGGTGATGGCGCCTGCGCGTTGCAGCAAGGCCAGTGGCGCCATTTGGGTGGCGCGGGCGGCTTGCACCACGGCTTTGTATTCGGGTCCGTTTTTGTCGGGCTTGAACAAAATTTTGTACAACTGCGCCAACACCGGCGCTGGGCATTGGCCCTCGCCCAAGGCCAATGCCCAGGCATCAATTTGCGCCAGTTGCTGCTTTTTCTTCTCGATTGCCACCAAGGCTTGTTGGATCACCTCAGCGGCGGCTTTTTTGAAGCGGCCGCGTCCGGCGCGGCGAAAGTAATGCGGGGCTTCAAACAGCCGCAGCAAGGTGGCGGCTTGTTGGGCCAAGCTGGCGTTGGCGCTGAAGTACTCGCGCGCCAAGTCGGCAAAGCCAAACTCCTCGGACGGGGCAAACTCCCAGGCCAGGTCCAGTTCAATGGTTTCGGCCAAGGCGCTGGCCTGGCGCATCAAATCGGCGGGGCTGGGTTGGTCAAACTTGATCAGCACCTGGGCCGACTTGACTTTGACGCGTTTGCCCGTTTCCAGTTCCACTTGGGCGGAAGCCTCGGCCTCGGACAGGACTCGACCGGTCAGAAATTTTCCGGCATCTTCAAACAGTGCATACATGCGCAGATTGTCCCATGCGCCCATGCCACCACGGGTTTCAGGGCATGGCGCTGCCCCAGCCCAGGTAGGCGGTCAAATGGGGCAAATGGTCATCAAAATCGCTCAGGCCATGGTCCGAACCGGGGATCAGGCGCAGTGTGGCCTGGGGGTAGCGCGCCACCATTTCGCGCCAGTCCAGCACCTCGTCGCCTTGGGCCACGATGGTCAACACTTGGCGGGGGTCGGCCAGCGGCGCCGCGCGGGTCGCCGGCGCGGGCTGGGTGTTGCCTGGACGTGTGCCGCCCACATACAAGTCCCCCAGCTCATCGACAAAGTGGGCCTGAAAGAAAACCTTTTCTTGGGGTTGGTGCCATTGGGGATGCAGCCCAATGTGGGCGGCCAGATCGCGCGCGGGGTCGACCGCCGGGTTGAGCAACACGGCTTTGCAACCCCAGCGGGCGCCCACCCAGGTGGCATAAAAGCCGCCCAATGAAGAGCCGACCACGGCCATGTTCGTGCTGGGCCAGTCACGCAGGCCTTCGGTGATGAGGGCCGCCGCCGCTTGGGGCGACGTGGGCAGCTGCGGGCACCACCAGGTCACGCTGGGTTGGTGCTGCTGCACCCAGGCGGCCAAGCGCTGCGCTTTGGCCGACAGCGGCGATGAGCGAAAACCATGCAAATAGAGCAAATGGGTGATGGCCATGCCCGATAATCGCACGCCATGCCCATCGTGATTGAAAAGCCCCACCTCTTGCACCGCTTGGCGCATGTCTTTCGGGGCTATGACAGCCAATTGGCCTTGGCGGTGATGGCCTTGGCCTTGGCCGGCTTGATCACCATGTATTCCTCGGGTTTTGCCAATGGCGCCCGCTTCTGGGACCACGTCCGCAACCTCTCCCTGGCTTTTGTGATCATGGTTGTGGTGGCACAAATCCCGCCCCAGCGCTTGATGACCTTTGCGGTGCCGTTGTATACCCTGGGCGTGGCCTTGCTCATTGCCGTGGCCTTGTTTGGCTTGACCAAAAAAGGCGCACGCCGCTGGTTGAATGTGGGCATGGTGATTCAGCCCAGCGAAATACTCAAAATTGCCATGCCTTTGATGCTGGCCTGGTGGTTCCAAAAGCGCGAGGGGCAGTTGCGGTCGCTGGACTTTGCTGTGGCCACCGTGCTGCTGGTGGTGCCGGTGGGTTTGATCGCCAAGCAACCCGATTTGGGCACCGCGATTTTGGTGCTGGCAGCGGGCTTGTATGTGATTTTCTTCGCTGGGCTGCGCTGGATCTGGATTTTGCCGCCGATCGCCTTGGGCTTGGTGGGTGTGGTGTTGCTGGTCTGGTTTGAGCCCACGCTGTGCGCCGACGGGTTTCGCTGGCCCTTGTTGCGCGAATACCAGCAACAGCGTGTGTGCACCTTGCTCGACCCGGGGAGGGACCCGCTGGGCAAGGGCTTTCACATCATCCAAGGCATGATCGCCATTGGTTCGGGTGGTATTTTTGGCAAGGGCTTTATGCAAGGCACGCAAACCCATTTGGATTTCATCCCTGAGCGCACCACCGACTTTATTTTTGCCGCCTATGGTGAAGAGTTTGGTTTGTTTGGCAACTTATTGTTGCTAGGTGGGTTTGTCGTGCTGGTGTTGCGCGGTTTGGCCATTGCCTTAGAGGGTCCCACCTTGTTTGCACGTTTGTTGGCGGGCAGTGTCACCCTGATCTTTTTCACCTATGCCTTTGTCAACATGGGCATGGTCAGTGGGATCTTGCCGGTGGTGGGCGTGCCTTTGCCGTTCATCAGCTATGGCGGCACGGCCATGGTCACCCTGGGGCTGGGGGTGGGCATTTTGATGTCGATCGCGCGCTCCAAGCAATTGGTGCAGTCGTGACCCAAGTCTGGTCCCCCGTCGCCATCGTCGGTGTGGGCAATATGGGCGGTGGCATGGCGCGCCGGTTGTTGGCCCACGGCGTGGCCGTGCAGGTGTGTGACATTGATGCCGATAAAACCCAAGCCTTGCAAGCCTTGGGCGCCCAAGTTGCCCTGCACCCGGCCGAGTTGGGCGGCGTGGCCCATCTCTTTATCGTGTGTGTGGTCACCGCCGCACAGGTCCATGAGGTGCTGTGGGGCGAGCGGGGTTTGGCCGCACAACTCGATGCCGGCGACACGGTGATGCTGTGTCCCACCATCGCCCCCCAAGACACCGAGGCCGTGGCCGTGCGCTTGGCCGAGCAAGGCGTGGCCACCTTGGATGCACCCATGTCTGGCGGTCCCCAACGGGCAGAGCTTGGCACCATGAGTTTGATGGTGGCGGGTGCGGACGCCGTGTTTGAGCGCCACCAAGCGGTGTTGAATCTTTTGGCCCAACCCGTTTTTCGCATTTCACAGCGCGTGGGCGACGGCGCACGCACCAAACTGGTCAATAACTTGCTGGCGGGCATCAACCTGGTGGGGGCCGCCGAAGCGCTGGCACTGGCCGAGCGTTTGGGGCTGGATGCTGAGCGCACCTTGCAGGTGATGGCGGCGTCCAGCGCCCAAAGTTGGATCGCCAGCGATCGCATGCCCCGCGCCTTGGGCGGCGACTTTGCGCCGCGCGCCCACATGACTTTGCTGGAAAAAGACACCGCGCTGGCGGTGCAAGCGGCCGAATCAGCGGGTTTTACCGGCCCCTTGGGGCCTTTGGCCGCGCAGGTGTTTGCCAAAGCCAGTGCCGCGGGTTTGGCCGAGTGGGACGATGCCGCGGTGTTGACCTACCTGCGCGGGCGGTCATAGCCGGCCCAAACCGGGCACGCCAGCGCGCTCAAAGGGCATCTTGCGCCCTCCCATGGGCCAGGGCGATGGCGCTCCTACAATCCCAACATGATTTCACGCGAACCCACCCTCGAGCGATTGACCATCGCGCAAAACCTGCTCCTCACGCCTTATGGCCTGGATGAATCCCACCTCAACCAAGCTTTGTCGGCTATTCGTGCCCACCAGGTGGATGACGCGGACTTGTACTTTCAGTACACCCGCTCCGAAGGTTGGAGCTTGGAAGAAGGCATTGTCAAAACCGGCTCGTTCAGCATCGACCAAGGCGTGGGCGTGCGCGCGGTCAGCGGCGAGAAAACCGCTTTTGCCTATTCGGACGATATTTCTCTGGCCTCTTTGATGGACGCGGCGCACACGGTGCGCAGCATCGCCACTGCAGGTCGGCAGGCGCGAGCCAAGGTGCCGGCCAAACGGGTGGCGCACAGCCGCAGCCTCTATGGCGGACAAGACCCGATTGGCAGCTTGGACAGTGCGGCCAAGGTGGCCTTGCTCGAGCACACCGAACAATTGGCCCGCGCCCGCGACCCGCGCGTGGTGCAGGTGATGGCCGGTTTGGCCTGTGAGCACGATGTGGTGTTGGTGGCGCGTGCCGATGGCACCATGGCCGCCGATGTGCGCCCTTTGGTGCGCTTGTCGTTGAGCGTCATCGCCGAGCAAAACGGACGCCGCGAAACCGGCTCGGCCGGTGGCGGCGGCCGCTTTGGCTTGGCTTATTTTGACCAGGCCTTGATTGCTTCTTACGTGCAAGAAGCGGTGGACGCCGCCCTGACCAATTTGGAGGCGCGTGCCGCCCCTGCGGGTGAGATGACCGTGGTGCTTGGCCCAGGCTGGCCCGGCGTGTTGCTGCACGAGGCCATTGGCCATGGGCTGGAAGGCGACTTCAACCGCAAAGGGTCCAGCGCTTTCAGCGGCAAGATCGGCCAGCGCGTGGCGGCCAAAGGGGTTACCGTGCTCGACGACGGCACCATGGCGGATCGGCGGGGTTCGCTGAATGTGGATGACGAGGGCCACCCCACCCAGCGCAATGTGCTGATCGAGGACGGTGTGTTGGTCGGTTATATCCAAGACACCCTCAATGCCCGCTTGATGGGCGTGAAACCCACCGGCAATGGGCGCCGTGAAAGCTATGCCCACATCCCCATGCCGCGCATGACCAATACTTATATGTTGGCGGGCAACAAAGCCCCGCAAGAAATTGTCGCCAGCATCAAAAAAGGCTTGTATGCCACCAATTTTGGTGGCGGTCAGGTGGACATCACCTCGGGTAAATTTGTGTTCTCTGCCAGCCAGGCGTACTGGGTGGAAAACGGAAAAATTCAATACCCTGTCAAGGGCGCGACCTTGGTCGGCAATGGGCCCGACGCCCTCACCCGAGTGACCATGATTGGTAACGACCTGGCTTTGGACAGCGGTGTGGGCACCTGCGGCAAAGAAGGTCAAAGTGTGCCTGTGGGCGTGGGCCAACCCACCTTGCGCATCGATGGCTTGACGGTGGGCGGTACCGCATAAAAGCGGCCTAAAACGCTGAAAAAGCCTGTGCTATATTAATACCCATGGCTTCAACGCATTTTTACTTTGCTTATTTTTCCTTCTCACGCTTCACCGGCGGTCGAGAGGTTTAAACGCAAGCAGCGCACTGAACCCCGAACCCACCGCCGGCCTCCGGCGGTTTTTTTTTGCCTTTGAGACCTTTGACCATTGCCCCCATCATTGAAGGAAACGATCATGAAAACCCAACGCGCTGAGGTGCCTTATGTGGCGCACGACGACCAAACCAGCCAGACCGATGACCAACGCATCAAGGACATCACCGTGTTGCCGCCTCCCGAGCATTTGATCCGCTTCTTTCCCATTGCAGGCACCGCCGTCGAGAGCTTGATCGCCAAAACCCGCCAGCGCATCCACAAAATCATGGCCGGCAAAGACGACCGAATGCTGGTGGTGATGGGCCCTTGCTCCATCCACGACCCCGCTGCCGCC